>JAGCKB010000337.1 GCA_017647725.1 Bacteroidaceae bacterium | reverse complement strand
CGTCGTTTTTTATATTCAAAAATGCCTGTTTGTTTCTTTTTTGCGGTTACATAGCCCGCTATGCGCCCTTAAAATATAAATAAACATCCAATTTTTGCTCTATAAAAAACTTGACGATATAAATTTAAACAGCTTCTAAATTTGCTTGATTTCAATATCTGCTTTAGGTGTTAGAATTGAACGTGCAGCTTTATTCTGAATCCGTTCTTGTCTATTCCCGGGTAATCGCGGTAGGTCATTCTTCTTACATAATCGATGCGCAGCACGCGGAAAATGTTCTCAATACCAACGGCAACTTCCACGTAGGGGGTTGACTCTAAGAAGTGGTATTCGTCATTTTCGTATGGGAATTTAAAGAGCGAACCGGTATTTGCCGGGTCGGGTCGGTTTTTGTCGCTCAGGTTTCCAAACATTCCTCGGCAAGATATCACCTCACGCCAATTTAGCTTACGTATAAGCGGTAGACGGTTGAATACCAGGCCGTTCATATAGTATGTAAGATCCCAGGAGGCATATTCGTCATTGAAAAATTCCATTGCGTTCATTAGCCAAAACGACTCGTCCTGTATGGTGTACGAGAGATTGGCATTTGGGGTAATGAGTAGGGGGAATGGCACCTTGTTCCACACCTTGCCGGCTTTAAGCAGGCAGTCGGTGTATCCAAATGCCGAGAACCAAAAACGTTTTTGGAATGTGGCTTCGGTATGATGATAGCTCATGTCGCTGCCTAAGATATCTTTTATGCCAATACGGTGCTTTAGAGTAAATACAGGATGCTCGGGAAGTACGGAGTGACGGTTCCACTTTGTCTGTGTGAACTTCTCTTTTGGAGCATAACGCAGGAAAATCTCTACCTCGGACTGTTTGAGGTTCTTTACAAATGTACTTGTCGTAATACCGTCAATTGTCGCTGTGCGCTCGAATGGAATCAGGTGTGTCGACTCATCTATTCTGTTACGCAGTGTCAATGCATAAGAAAAATGGTTGTAAAATTCGCGCGTATAGGTCAATTCTGCATTCTTTACATATCCTATTTTGTTGTCATCCTGTCTCTTAAGGCTAAGGAACATATTGTCCTTGTTGGTATAGAGGTATGTTTGGCCATATTGGAATATGTCATTTTCATAGCTTGCCTTTATCGAGTGTATGGGGAATTCATTAGGGTGCTCTTTCTTTTTCTTGAATGAGTATTCAATCTCGCCCATATACTTCCATCGCTGGTCGCGTAGTCCGTATGCAACAAAGAAGCGACCAAAAAGATGTGGGTTCAGGTAGGCCGATGTCATTGCACCTGTGCGCAGGCGCAGTCCCTCAAGTTCGTTGTAACTTGCAGTGGTATTTACGGGACCATAGAAAATTGGTGGCTCATTTTCGCGAATGGGCACCCATCCGGTAAACAGGAACGATATTCCCTTCTCGAACCAGTAATACAGGGGTTGTGAACGCAGTTCTTTCATCATACGGCCCACTGATTGCTCTTTCTCGGTTACTTCGGCAATGCGGTTCTGTGTCCAATACTCCTCCTGGCGGCGTGTCGAGTTGTCATCTTCGTACACCGTTCCTGGGAAATCAAGAACTTTTTCGGCCGTATCGTCGGGTGAGAATTTGTAGTTGGCGTATGCTACATTGCGGCTGGCATAGAATCCGTTTACTGCGTCAATTACTTTAAACTCGGTTACAAGGGATTCGTTCAGTAGTATTCTTGTTCCATCATCCAGGCGGTCGAACTCCTGTTTTATGTTCATGTATTCCACAAAGTTCATATTGATATCGTGTGGAACATTCATCTGCACCAGCTTTATGAAAAAAGTAGAGTCTGCAGTTACATAAATGTGACCGGTAAATCCAAATGACTCCGAGTTAAATGGTGCAAATGCAAGGTCTATGCATCTTTCCCCTGCGATATCAAGGGTGTCCATTATATAGTATCGGTAGAAAGTGGGACCCAATTTCGATAGTGGACTCATAAACTTACTTCCGAAGAGCGATACATTGTCCTGAAATATATCAACGTCCTTGAAAGTCTCTTCATACAACGCCTCTAACGATTCGGCCGAAAAAACGTCGTCTATACCATCGCGTTTGCGAGCTTTTACATATTGACGATGGCGTTTAGGCTCTTTGCGATAGTAGTCGGTGCCTATCAGCTCGCGCGCCGATACGTGTAGAATTGGTTTACCGGATATTAATGAGGTATCGATGTAATTGTCGAGAAATGAAAATTTCTTTCCAAAATGACTCTCTTGCGATGAGTTGAAGTTGTTTAGAGCTACATTCAGTTTCTCGTGTCGGTCGCGGCTGTAGTATGGCCTGTTCTCGGGCGCATTGTCGTCGCGCTTCTCGATTATTGTTTTTGCTAATATTACTGCCGGATTGTTTTTGCGTTTGTATTTCTCTTTTTTCGGCTTAATGGTAATTTCTGATAGTTGCAGATTTTCGGGCTTTAAATATATGTTTATTGGCAAACGTGTTTTGTTCGATAGGATAATGCGTTTCTCGCCGTATCCTAAGCTCGATACAATGAGTGTGTCTCGTAGCTGTGGCGCAAAGAAAGAGTAATATCCGTTGTTATCGGTGCTGCATCCCAGTGTGCTGCGGCTTATTCGTACCGAGACGTAGGGAAGTGCCTCCTTGGTTGAGGAGTCCATAACCCTGCCGTGTATTCTTACTTTGTTTTCGCTTTGTGCTAATGCGCTAACCGAAATAAAGGATAATATTAATATATATATATAATGTATAACGCCTCTTGCTCTGTTCATATTTATGATTTATTAGTCCGATTTGGTAAAAACTATTTTGTGCTTAATAGTTTTTGAAAACGTTTGCAAAAATAACCATATTTATTCTAATGCTGTAAATATATTCCGTTTTTTAGTTTTTCTTATGAAATTTTCCATTAAGCCCCGTTTATAATACGTTATATGGTATAAATGTTAACAGGGTGGAGCGCTTTTTTATTTTTGACGTATTGTTTCCTGCCAATTTTTGAGAAAAAAAGTTCTCTTGTAACTGCTTGATTTCTAATAAGTCTTAAAAAAGTTTAAAAATTTTCTAATTTTTTTGCTTGAAAAAGTTTGGTAGATAAAAAAAAAGCTATACCTTTGCACTCGCTTTCGGGAAGCAACACAGCGACAACGAAAGCAACGACGATCCTTGACAACATTCCATACAGACAAAGCAGTACAACGTGTCTTTGTAGTTTTTATAAACTATGAAGCATAGAAAGTAAGGAACTTT
>JAGCKB010000336.1 GCA_017647725.1 Bacteroidaceae bacterium | reverse complement strand
TTTTGCAGGTGTTTCCGGCATAAATATATTCAAACACAAACGAGACGGTCGTACGACCGTCTCGTTTGTATTTAAATAGCTACTCGGCAATTACTTTACTGTAATTGTCTTTATGTTGAGTGTTGCTGTCACGTCGAATGTAACGCTGTTGGCATTGCCGCTCCAATTGCCGTTATCGAAATTGCCTGTCGAGGGTGACATTGTAGCTACCTTATAACCGTCGAATACTATGCTTGACATATCGCCATCGGTGGTGCTGATGGTTATTTTAGAGTTCTTGTAGGTGCGAAGTTCAACTGTACCGTCGGTCTTTGTCCAGAATCTTACGGGAGTACCAGCTGCGCCTTGTGCAACTTTGATAGAGACGTTGCCGTTGGTAAATGTTATCTCGTTGAACTCTACGCCTGCGCCCTGTGTGGCGCCCTCCTCAATTTCGGCAGGTGTTACCGATGGGGTGAGTGCTGTGGGGTTGGTAAAGTCGAATATGGTTGCGTCGCCGCTCTCACCATCGTTGTTATCCTCGCCTTCATCGCCCTCGCCATTGTCGGGGGTGCTGCTGCCGTCGGCAGCCTCAACGCTTATTGCCATTGTGTTGACAAACTCGCTGCGACTGACACCAATGGCATAGCCTGTTACGATAATCTCTTTACCGTCGAGGCTTGCATCGATAAGACCGTCTTTGGGGTATGAGATGCTGCCCACTGCTGTCTCGGCACCGGCAATCTCTACATTGTAGTAGTAACCGTCTATGGTGAGTACTCCTTTATAGCGGATGTATTTTACCGAGGGGTTCTCGAGGTATGAGTCCATTGCTGCGCCATCCATCTCGGTAAGGGCAGGGTGGTTCACAGCTGCTGTACCAACCTTCTCTATTGTCGATGTGTTGGGGAACTGCAAAAGTCCTGCGTAGAGTGTGGTCTCGCCGCTAACCTTTACAACGTCTCCTGCACTGTATCCCTTATCTTCTCCAAGATATACGAGGATGCTGCCTGTACCATCGTTAACAAGGAATCCGCGTGCGTAGGTGGCGAGTATTGTACCCTGAACGGTTGCTGCACCTGCGCCTGCTGCAATCACACTGCTGATGCTGCTGACACCCTCGGGGAGCTCGGGCTCGTCGGTTGCTTCGCCAACAAATTCGTATGCCGATACGCCCTTAAGACCTGCTACACCAAAATATTTCTCGATGTTACCTGTGAGCTTAATCTCTCTCTTGTAGTTGCTTGGGTTGTCGACAAGGTTAAGTGCGCTGCGCACCGCACCGCTGGGAAGCTGTACGGGCATACAGTTGTCGGGATTGGTCTCGTCGGGAGATGCTGCGATAAGCAGGTTGGTGTTTGCTGTTGCCGATGCGCTGAAGGTGCAACCATCGCTGTAAACCTGTCCGTTGATGCTTCCTACAATGTAGCATTTTACTATTGCTGGGAGAGACTCGCCTGCTACGAAAGCTGCTTTTGCCTCGTCTACAGTGTACTCCTTGACCTCGGGCTTCTCATCCTCTACCACTGCACCGTGTGCAACAATGAAGTTACGAACCTCCCAGGTTCCGGCCTTCTCTTTTGCTGTGTATTTAAGGGCGAATGTAACGCTGCTCTTGCCTAAGAATGCCTCGGGAACGGCAACGTGTGCCTTGGCAAATGTTACCCAATCGAGACCCTCGGTTGCGTTGTAGGGAACGTCGGTCCAGGTGGCTGTTGCGGGGTCACCGGCATAGTCGCTACTAATGAGTAGCTGATGGTTGGCAGCTACCTTGCCGCTTTCGGCATAACGGATGATATACTCGAATTTTACGTATGCCTCGGTCTCTTCGCCAAAGTCTACGGCAGGCGAAATGAGCCAGCTCTCGGCTGCGTTGTTTGCACCATCTACATACGATGTTGCCTTTGCTGTGCTGTAGTCTATAATCCAGGGGTAATTACCTACAGTCTGTGCCAATGTGAATGCACCAAAATCGGTGGCAAATGTTTCGTTGATATATTCGCCTGTTGCACCGCTTTCGCCTTTACCGTGTGCTACAACGAGGTTTTTCACTTCCCAGGTACCGGCTTTGGCCTTTGCTGTGTATTTGAGTGCGAATGTGATGTTTGCCTTGCCCATAAACTGTGCAGGAACCGATACGTTTGCCTTGTAGAATGTCTGCCAATCTGTGCCCTCTACGGCTTTGGAGGGGAGGTCGGTCCAGGTGGCTGTTGCTGCGTCACCTGTGTAGTCGGTGCTGACGAGGAGCTGGTGGTTGGCTGCTACCTTGCCGCTCTCGGCATAACGTATGATGTAGTCGAACGATACGTATGCCTCGGTCTCATTGGTAAAGTCGACGGGCTCCGATATAAGCCAGCTTTGTGCTGCATTGTTTACCTCGTTGACGTACGATGTTGCCTTTGCTGTGCCGTAGTCGATTACCCAGGGGTATTCGCCTTCGGTCTCTTGTGTGCTGAATGTGCCGAAACTGTTGGCGAAGCTCTCACTGATGTAGATGCCCTCGGGGAGGGTACTGCCGCCGGTGTTCTCTCCCGGGAGAGTATAGGGGGCGGGGACATCTTCGCAGGCATTAAACGCAAATGCTGCCAATGTCATAATTGCAAAATTCTTGAAAAGTTTCATATTGCTGTGTTTTAATTATTTACGGGGGTTATATCATTTGTCGAACTGAGCATAAACTGCCAATAGTCGCGGAAACGTGTGAGTACGCCTACAATGTCAATATTGCCTTGAGGAAGTGTCTCATTGGCAAAGTCGGCGTAGGTGCTGAAACGGAAAAGAATATTCGTCTTTCCTATTTTTATCTTGCGCTCTACCACATTGTTATACGCCTCGTTCTCGGGTGCGTACATATTGATGCCGTTGCCCTCCTCGAAATGTACGTTGCTGAGGCGTACGTAACGGGGCAGGGTGGCTTTGTTGGCGCTTGTGAAGAAGTCGGCATCTATTGTCTGTGGCTCTATGCCGTGATAGTCGGCCGAGGGTTTTCCTACCAATTTTACGTGTTTGGGGAATGTGGTCTTTGACATACGGCCAATACTACCGTTGTATAGTCCGCCAATCTGTGCAAGATTGCCGTAGCCGCCTACGTGCAGACCTTTACAGTTTAAAAGAATCTTCTGTCCGCGTGCCATCACTGCGTATAGACCGACGTCGTTTACGCCTACTATAATAGAACCCGTGCCATCGTCAATGACAAATTGTTTGTAGATGTTGCCGCTCTCGTCGTTGGCAATTACAACGCCTTCAATAATGATATCTTCGGTTACCTCGGCTACGCTGCTCGATGAAATTACCGAGGCGTATTTCGCTTTAATCTCGGCAATAGTGGTATTGGCAGCGCCAATCTCATTGTTTCCAAATGGAGACTGCTCAAAATCGGGCTCGTCGAAATCGTTCATACAGGCTGTTGCCGTAAAAAGCGCCATCCCTAATATAAATAGATATTTTAATGTTTTCATACTCTTAATGTTTCAGTGGTTAAAAACGTAGTCCGATATTCAAATAAAAATTGAATGCGTTGGCATAATACAGATAGGGGTTCTTTGAGAACTTATAGGTACGTGCTTCGCCGTCTGAATAGTTGTCGTCGCGGTTCTGCTCGTATCCTCCTGTAATCATATTCTCGTTGTTGAGCACATTCTGTAGCTGTAGGTTGATGTTCAGGCGCTGTCCGCCGCGCAGATTGATGCTCTTGCCTATTGATGCGTCTACCATCCATCCGGGCTTGCCTTTGTACTGCGAGGGAATATCGAGCTTGGTGTTACCCTCGCTGTCGATAACGGGGTCGCCAACTACGCTTGCCAAACGGCGGTAAGATGATGCACCAATGTATACGTTGTCGAAATATTTTGCAGCAGCACTAAGATACCATCCGTTGGTGTTGTAGTCGGCACCGATGCTGAGCGCTGTAAGAGGTGTTCCGTCTACTTTTACGCCGTTCATATATACCTTGTCGCTCTGAACAACTTTCTCGTTCTCACTGATGAGGAATCCGTTTGCATCGTTGGTGTACTCGGCTTTACCCCAGCTACCAACGAAATTGAACGATAGAGCCGAGTTTACGTTAAATACCACTGCTGCCTCAATTCCGCAATGCTCCTTGCTCAATCCAGTCATCGATAGATAGGTGAAATTTGAGAGCATATCGTTGTAGAAGGCACTCTGCTCAACTACATCATTGAATCTTGTGTAATAGGCTGCTACCTGTGCCATAAGGGGACCGTATGTGAGGCGGTATTTAATCTCGCCACTGAGTATCGTCTCGTTCTTGAGTCCGTAAACAAAGTCGTTACGCATACGGGGAGCAATAAATGAGTTGTAGGCGAGGGGAGCGCGCTGCTCGCATCCACCACCGAATATAAGTGTGTTGTTACCGTTTATGTTCCACTGTATTCCCAAACGGCTGCCGCCACCCAGGAAACTTGCGGTGCCGCTGCTTCCCTTTGAGTTGTTGATAGCTCGGCCGTTGCGCATATTACCGTAACGTTCTATGGTTGTACCATCGATGTGTGCGCCTAAATGAAGTTCTATGTCGCGGTCGACGTATGAGTGCTGTGCAAACAGACGTGCTGTGTTAACATAAATATCGTAGTCGTAACCAAATACGTCGTCTTTTTTGATGATGCGGTTGGGGTTGTCGACATCGTTCTGAACATAGTCGCTACCGGGAGCAAAATCTCCAACCGAGAATTTGTCAATATCGGTACCGTAGCTGTCCGAACCTAATAGGTCGTCAAGAGTCTTGTAGTGCATACCCTTTGTGGTTCCAAGATTAACACCCACTGTGATGCGGTTGTATTTGTCGAACTCGTGGTTCAGAACCGAACCTAAATTCAGCATCATCTGGTCGTTGTTACGCTTCTCGACATAGTAAAGAGCATCTCCTCCAACGGCATTTGCCTGCTGGTTGGCAAAATACATATAGTCCCAATTGATTTGACGGTTGGCCTTGCTTGCTTTCCAATAGTCGTAGCGTGACTGCCAATCGGCAACCTCGTCATCGGTGGGAGTATATGTCAGGTCCCAAACATTATATGCTGCACTTGGCAGGTTCTGGTAGTAGTTGGGACGTGGGTCGGCTGCATTACCGTTCCAACCAAGGGCGGTTGTGCCATATTTCGAGTATTTACCTACTACCGATGTTGTGAGCTTGGTGTTATTGCTAATCTGCCAATCCCAGGTGAAGAGGGCAGTGGGCTCGTACGATGTTACAACGCGTGCATTGCGCTTCTCGCCATTCTGATAACCCCAGTTGGGATTGTAGTAGTGGCTGTTGGCAAGCCAATAGGCCTCTTCGGTGGCTGCTCCCTGTTGTGCACGCTCGGTGGGCGAACCCCAAGTGGCAAATGAGACTGAGTGATTGTCGTTTATTCTCTTTTCAAGAGCAAGGAAATAACCTAATGAGTTGTAGAATGTTCCCTCAATGACACCTTCGTTTGCCCAACGATATGAGGCCGAGGCTGTGAGTGCCCAACCATTATCCATCAGTCCGGTAGAGTAGGTATACATTGCGCGTGCAAGGTAGTTACGGTTACAACCTACCAATGATGCTTTGTGGCCTGCCGCATATTGGCTGGCGCGCATATTGATGTTTGCTGCGTTCGATAGCGAACTGTGTCCGAAGCTGTTCTCACCAATGTATGTCGCTGACTCACGATTACGGGTGGCATCGTTAAGACCACCAATCATACCATAGCTGAAATTGCCTCTTTCGGCATCGTTCAGCATAACTCCGTTGGCATAGACATTCTGATACATATTCTCGTAGGCGCGTACTTTGAAACGCATCAGACTGAAGAGATAATCTACCTCCGAAGCGTAGTAGTCGTCGTTGGTACTTGCCGATACGGTTGCACCTTGGATAATATCCTCGCTCTCGTCGAGTTGCCCCTCGGAGAATGTGAACGCGTTTTTGTCGGTCTCGTCGAGAGTGTTACCTTCCTGTGGTTTTATACTGTCCCACAGCTGACGTATCGCAGGGTCTCTCTTAATCTCCTTGTCGAGTCTCTCTTTGCCACGCGTCAGGTCGGTTTGTGCACATAGCGTCGATAAGCTCAACAGAAGTCCAATTAGCAGCAATGCTGCCTGCTTTGAAAATCTATTCATAAATATTGTTGTTAAATGCTTTTTCTTAATACAGGGATGTCTCTATTAAAATCTGACGAAAATAGTGAAATCAGTTTATATGGCAAAGCGAATTTCTGGTTTTTACATTATGAATGCATAAAATTATTACTTGTTTATAACTTTCTTTAATTCGATGCAACTGTTGTTTTAAAAAAGTATTATTTTTACAAATCATATAGGAGTGTGATAAAAAGAAAATGATTATTAAGAAAAGAATATGAGAAAATTTGTGATTCTTGTTTTTGTTTCGGTGTTGTATTTTATTGGTGCGATAGATGCCGAGGCGCAGAAGAAGTATGAGGTTTACAGCGTAGGATTCTATAACCTTGAGAATCTGTTCGATACAATCCACGATGCAGGAAAGAACGACTATGAGTTTCTGCCTGACGGAACAAATAAGTGGGCTACGATGAAATACACAAACAAGCTAAAGAATATGGCAACGGTGCTTAACGAAATGTCTACCGATATGCTGCCTATGGGACTTGCTGCCGTTGGTGTTTCCGAGATAGAGAATTATCGCGTACTCGACGACCTTGTTAAGCATCCCATATTATCGGCTCGCGGATGGGATATTGTTCACATCGAAGGCCCCGACCGTCGCGGTGTCGATTGTGCATTGCTCTATAATCCCAAACTGTTTAAGCCTGTGGCAAGTAAACTGGTGCCATATACTACCGAAGATAATGATACGACATACAAAACTCGTGGTTTCCTTACTGTAAGCGGAGATATGGCGGGGGAACGTGTTCATATTATAGTGAATCATTGGCCATCGCGATATGCTTCGTCGCCGGCACGCGAAAGGGCAGGTGTGCTTGTAAAGGCGGTGAAAGACTCGCTTATGGCGGCGCAACCCAATTCAAAGGTGATTATCATGGGTGATATGAATGACGACCCCGATGATAAGAGTATGAAAACTTGTCTGG
>JAGCKB010000335.1 GCA_017647725.1 Bacteroidaceae bacterium | reverse complement strand
GAAAAGTAGGCAAAAGGCTCTGCGCACGGAAAATCTTAACGTAAAATGCTCACGATGTTTTTTGGGTGCTGCGGAACTCGCTGCGCTCAAACAGCCTCGCACTTAATCCAAAAAACATCTACCATTTTACTAATTTTCCTAAAGCGAACCAATGAACAACCTTATGATTTTATGAAAAGGTGGGCAGTGAGGAAAAACTCACCGCCTTTTATTTGTAATAAGCGATTAGAAGCAAAATCATCACTCCGAGATACGTCCCGAAGAGACAATCATACCACGCAAAACATCATTAAATGCCACCTCGCGCATCATCTGCTCTATAGAGATATGCATACGATAGCACCATACGTGATGACGATTGGCGGGAACATTTATACGCTCATCGTCGTAATTCTCGCGACGCAGGCGCTCATCCATAGCCATATAATCCTGCCAAGCAAAGAGAGCAAGCAGCGATGGCGATTCAAGATGCGAACGTACAATCTGCGCAGCAATGTCGCCACTCATCTCGGCAGGCGCAACACCCTCACGACCAAGCTCATAGTTATAGAAATATTGTGTAGCATCGGCATCCTCGCACCACCAACCACGCAACGTACTCATATCGTGTGTCGAGGGAGTAGCCACCGAGAGATAGGGATACTCGGCGGGACGAGCAAAAGCCTGCCCGTATATTTTAGGCATACGCTGTATCTCGAGCGAAAGTATCTGAAGGTTCTTCATTACCCAGGGCACACAGTCGGGAATCATTCCCAAATCCTCGCCACAAGCTGTCATTGGAGTAGACGAGAGCACCGGCATCAGTTTACGCATTCCCTCCTGGAACCAGAACATATTATGACGATGATAGAAATAGTGCTCATACAGTCGATTGTATGCCGCACGATTCTGTTCGTCGAGCATCTTATATGCAAGCGTCTTTGAGGCCTCAATGCGTGGGGTATAACCCTCTTCCTCGGCAAAGAAGAGCACCTCGCCAAAGATAGAAAGAACCTTCTCTTTCAGTTCGTACGACAAGGGGCTGTGCATACTGTAAAGGTCGGCACGCAGAGCCTCGGGGGTAGAATACTCATCCTTAAATGTGAGAATATCATCGTCGACGGGTGTAAGATAACGGCTTCGCACATAGTGCACTTTCTCGCCGAACAGCTCATCAAGCGCCTCTTTTTTAACATAAGCGCGAGTGTGTATCTCTTTATCCAAGCCGAAACCGGCAGCAGCAATCTCGTTACAAGAAAGCGGACGCGAGGGCGAGAAACTACCTGCAAGACCACTCACAGCCCAACGAGGAATCTGCCAGATGCGGAAGAAGCCCAATATATGGTCGATACGATAGGCATCGAAGAAATTCGACATATATTGCAGACGACGACGCCACCACTCGTATCCATCGGCAGCCATCTGCTCCCAATTATATGTAGGGAAGCCCCAGTTCTGTCCATCGGCCGAGAATGCATCGGGCGGCGCACCTGCCGACACCGACAGGTTAAACTGCTCGCGGTCGCACCACACATCCACACCACCGGGAGCGACACCTATGGGAATATCGCCCTTGAGTGCCACACGCTTCGAGTTGGCATAGTTGTGTGCATCGCTAAGTTGCATAAACAGTATATACTGTACGTATGTATAGAACTGCAATTCACGTGCCGCCTCGGGATATTGTTTCAAAAGACGACTGTGCGTTGTATCGTTGTAACTGTCAAACTCACCCCACGACGAAATATCGCGACGCAGACGCGACATAAGGAATCGATAAATGGTATAAGGCAGCAACCATCGGTTCTGTTTCTTGACAAAAGCACAACACTCTTTAGAGGCAAGAACAGCATCGCCATCCTGCTCGAAGAGCTCGCGCAGATAATTCATTTTAATAGCAAATACCGACTCATAATTTACCGTAGGCAGAGCATTGAGCATAGTACGCTGTCCACGATAATAGTTATTACGTCCTTCATCGGCAAGTCGAGGCAGAGACTCAATATCGGCATAGATGGGATTCAGAGCAAAAACCGACACGCAGTTATAGGGATAGGAATCACCTTTATCGCCAAAAACCGTTGTATCGTTAACAGGCAATAATTGCAACACATTCTGCCCTGTAAGAGCAAGCCAATCGGCCATAGATTTAAGGTCGCCAAAATCGCCAATACCCCAACTTCTCTCGCTGCGCAGCGAAAAGAGCGGAATAACCGTTCCTGCCAAACGAAGCGAGGGACGTCCGAGTGTCAGTACCTCGAGAGTATAATGATAGGCTGTCGACTGCTCGAAATCGGGCAGTGTGATAACCCTGTTCTCGCCCTCTTCCCAGCGAACAGCTCCATTGGGCATAAAGGTAATAACCTTAAAGGAGAAACGTCCACTCCACAACTCACGGGCATCGAATGTCACACTCCACAAATTTGGAGCAACGCAGTGCATAAGGGGAGCCTTCTCGGGGTTCCAGCCACCAAGCACCGTTGCATCACCGGATATGGCAGGACGCTCGCCTTTGACAAGCCCCACCACATAAAGCGATATAGTAACACTGCGGTTATACCAATTAACACCACTGCTATCGCCGGTGGGAACCTCGTCGGCAAACATACGGAATAGTCCCGTCTGCATATAGTAGCCTGCAGGCGAATCGCACCAACGGTCGTACTGCATATAACGGTCGTTGACGCTGTTCATACGCAATGTACGCGAGAGGCCACCCCACTCGCAGCGCACTACCCTGCCCTGCTGCACATATTCATAACCATAATACAGCGTATCGGCTTCGTCAAGTTCTATTGTGGTGTTCCACTCGCCGGGCGCACACTCGACAAGAGATTTCACGATTGTAGTATTACTGTCATCGTTGTCGAGCCTGTATTTCAATTGAATTTCGCCCTCGCCATTAGTAGTAAAAGGGATACTGAATCCTATTATTTTCATTTATAATATCGTTAAAAACAGAATAAAAAAGAGTGCATCGGGCACTACCGAGCGCGAATATACAAAATTTACAATATAGTACAACTCCTTTCGAAATAACCTTTTTATATCAGAAGAGGGACAAAAAGAAACATTTTATAAGAAAAAAGAGCATTTTTGTTACAACTTTATTGAGATATATAAATTAAAACGTTATTTTTGCAGCCAATCGGCTCTAAAAAGAGCATTTTTGTATTTTTGAAAAAATTAGAATTATGAGCGATAGATTATTTATTTTCGACACCACCCTGCGCGACGGCGAACAGGTTCCGGGATGCCAGCTGAACACAGTAGAGAAGATTCAGGTTGCAAAGCAGCTCGAAATGCTTGGAGTAGATTGCATCGAGGCGGGATTCCCAATATCAAGCCCGGGAGATTTCAACTCGGTTATCGAGATTTCCAAGGCTGTTACCTGGCCCTCGATTTGTGCACTGACACGTGCCATAGAGAAGGATATCGACGTAGCAGCCGAGGCACTGCGCTTTGCCAAGCGCAAACGCATACACACCGGTGTTGGAACATCCGACTCGCACATACAGTATAAGTTCCGCTCTACACGAGAGAAAATCATAGAGACAGCTGTTGCAGCGGTAAAATATGCCAAGCGCTACGTCGAGGATGTTGAGTTCTATGCCGAGGATGCCGGACGCACCGACAACGAATATCTTGCACGTGTAGTTGAAGCAGTGATAAAGGCCGGAGCAACAGTGGTAAATATCCCCGACACTACAGGATACTGCCTGCCAAGCGAATATGGCGATAAGATAAAGTATCTTATGGAGCACGTCGACGGCATACACAATGCCATTATATCGACACACTGCCACAACGACCTTGGAATGGCAACAGCCAACACCCTTGCAGGCGTAATAAACGGCGCCCGTCAGGTAGAGGTAACGATAAACGGCATCGGAGAGAGAGCCGGAAACACCTCACTCGAAGAGATTGTGATGATAACCAGATGTCACCCCACGCTGAATATCGAGACAAACATAAATACCCAGAAGATATATCCCACCAGCCGAATGATTTCGAGCCTGATGAATATGCCCGTACAGCCCAATAAAGCCATTGTGGGACGCAACGCATTTGCCCACTCATCGGGAATACACCAGGATGGCGTACTTAAAGATGTAAGTACATACGAGATTATGAATCCCAAAGATGTGGGTATCGACGATAATTCAATTGTACTGACAGCACGTAGCGGACGCGCCGCGCTGAAATATCGTCTCTCGGTTCTTGGAGTAACTGTTGAGGATGATAAACTGAATGAGATTTATCAAGAATTCCTGCGACTTGCCGACAAGAAAAAAGAGATAAACGACGATGATATTCTGGTACTTGCAGGCGCCGACCGCAGCAGCAACAAAGGCATCAGGCTCGACTATCTGCAGGTTACCACAGGACTTAACATACGCTCGGTAGCCAGCATAGGTCTGCGCATAGCAGGAGAACTGTTCGAGAGCGCTGCAACTGGAAACGGCCCCGTAGACGCAGCCATAAACGCCCTTAGGAACATCATACGTCGCGATATGACACTGCGAGAGTTCACGATACAGGCTATCAGCAAAGGTAGCGACGATATGGGTAAGGTACATATGCAGGTCGAGTATAACAACCACGTTTACTACGGCTTTGGTGCAAACACCGATATTGTGAGTGCATCGGTAGAGGCTTATCTCGACTGTATAAACAAATTCCAAGATTAAGAGACAATGAACACTCTATTCGACAAAATATGGGATGCACACGTTGTGCAAAAGGTAGAAGACGGCCCCACACAGCTATATATCGACCGCCTTTACTGTCACGAGGTTACCTCGCCACAGGCATTTGACGAGCTTCGCAAACGCGGCATAGGCTGTCTGCGCCCCGGGAAGATTTTCTGTATGCCCGATCACAATATACCCACACAGAATCAGGACAAGCCTATCGAGGAGCCTGTTTCGCGCAATCAGGTAGAGACACTTGTGAGCAATGCCAAAGAGTTTGGTCTTGAACTTTTTGGAATGATGCACCCGAAGAACGGTATAATACACGTCGTTGGCCCCGAACTTGGTTTGACACTACCCGGCGCAACAATAGTTTGCGGCGACTCGCACACATCGACACACGGAGCAATGGGCGCAGTGGCATTCGGCATAGGCACAAGTGAGGTTGGTATGGTAATGGCATCACAATGTATTCTGCAACAGAAACCTCGCACAATGCGCATCAGCGTCAATGGTACTCTTGGAAAAGGAGTCACAGCAAAAGATGTTGCACTATACATTATGACACAGATGACCACAAGCGGTGCCACAGGATATTTTGTCGAGTATGCAGGCAGTGCCATTCGCTCAATGAGTATGGAGAGCCGCCTGACACTCTGCAACCTATCCATTGAGATGGGCGCACGCGGTGGTATGGTTGCCCCCGATGATATAACATTCGAATATATAAAAGGACGCGAATATGCCCCCAAGGGCGAAGCGTGGGACAAGGCTGTTGAACAATGGCGCACCCTTGCAAGCGGCCCCGACGCAGTATTCGACAAAGAGTACACATTCCGCGCCGAGGATATTGAGCCACGTATAACATATGGTACCAACCCCGGAATGGGAATGGGAATAAGCGAGACTGTACCCACTGCCGACGACATTGACGAGGCTGGCGCAGCATCGTTCCGTAAGTCATTGGAATATATGGGATTCAGTGAGGGCGAGAAACTCACAGGACATCCGATAGATTATGTTTTTGTTGGTTCGTGCACCAATGGACGCATCGAAGATTTTCGTGCCTTTGCACAGATAGTAAAGGGGCATAAAAAAGCCGAGGGAGTAACTGCCTGGATTGTACCCGGTTCGTGGAGCGTACAGCGTCAGATAGTAGCCGAGGGAATAGACAAAATCCTTAAAGAGGCCGGTTTTGAACTGCGCCAACCCGG
>JAGCKB010000037.1 GCA_017647725.1 Bacteroidaceae bacterium | reverse complement strand
TGTTTATTTATTTTTAAAGGGCGCATAGCGGGCTATGTAACCGCAAAAAAGAAAGAAACAGGCATTATTGAACATAAAAAACGGCGAAACTATCAGCTTCTGTAAGAAAATATTTTTTAGAAATTTAAACAGCTTCTTATTCCAATGATTAGAAAAGTATTACTTTTTTGTATCGCACTTATCGCTCCTATGCTTCTTGAGGCTCAGGATAAAGCCGAGGCGATAAAGGTTGCTTGCGTAGGCAACAGTGTCACGTTTGGTTATGGCCATAAAAATCCTGCTGCAACCTCTTATCCAACCAAGCTGCAGCAGATGTTGGGTGATGATTATGAGGTGCGTAACTTCGGATACTCGGGTGCTACATTGTTGAGTAAAGGACATCGTCCTTATATTAATTTGCCCGAGTATAAGGCTGCACTCGATTTTTGCCCCGATATTGTGATAATTCATCTGGGACTTAACGATACCGACCCAAGAAATTGGCCCAACTATCGCGATGAGTTTTGGGGCGATTATACAGCTATAATAGAAAATTTCCGCAAAGCGCATCCCAATGGTAATCCTAAGATTATCATTTGCCGAATGTCACCGATATTCCATTGGCATCGCCGCTTCAAGAGTGGTACACGTGATTGGTATTGGCAGATTCAGGAGCAGATAAGTGAAATTGCAGAATATGAAAATGTTGAACTTATAGATTTCAGCCGCTATCTGTATAGCCGCCCCGACCTTATGCCCGATGCACTCCATCCCAATGTGGAGGGTGCCGAAATTCTCGCTCGTCAGGTCTATTCGGCTATTACCGATGACTTTGGCGGATTGTCGCTCCCTGCCATCTACAGCAGTAATATGGTTGTCCAGCGCGATAAACCTTTTGTAGTCGAGGGAACAGCCAATGCCGGCAGCAAGGTGGTTGTTAAATTAGGTAAGCAAAAGAGAACCGCAACCGTCTCCGACGATGGTTGTTGGAGTGTCTCGTTTGACCCGATGAAGGCCGATGGCAAGAGCCTTAAAATGGTGGTTGAGTGTGAAAAAGAGAAAAAGATATTCGAGAATATCGTTGTTGGCGAGGTGTGGCTCTGCTCGGGACAGTCAAATATGGCATTTATGGTAAAGGAGAGTTCGCACATAGAAAAGAGCCTTGCAAATGTCGGCGGAAAGGATATTCGTCTCTATAATATGCAGCCCCGTGTCGTTACCAATAATGTCGAGTGGGATAGCATAGACCTTGTACGACTGAATAATCACGATTATTACTTGCCCACTGAGTGGCAGATGCAGAACGAAAAGAGTGTATCGGACTTCTCGGCAGTAGCTTATCACTTCGGTGCTATGCTTGCCGACTCATTGGGTATTCCTGTCGGTCTTATATGCAATGCTGTTGGCGGTGCTCCTGCCGAGGCTTTCATCGATCGCAAGACTCTTGAGTTTCATCCTGTGCTCGTAGACATTCTCTATAATTGGCGCGAGAATGATATGATTCAGGACTGGTGCCGTGGACGTGCAAGCAAGAATATTGCAAAAAGCAACAACCGATTGCAACGCCATCCCTATGAGCCCTGCTATCTTTATGAGACAGGAGTTGCCCCCATTGTTCACTATCCGATAAAGGGCGCAATATGGTATCAGGGTGAATCGAATGCCCATAATGTGGAGCTTCATGAGATAATATTCAAGACGCTTGTCGACAGCTGGCGCAGTGCCTGGGACAATCCTCAGATGCCTTTCTATTTTGTGCAGTTGTCGAGCATCAATCGTCCTTCGTGGCCTCATTTCCGCGACTCGCAGCGTCGTTTGGCACAGGAAATTTCTTACTGCGACTTTGCTGTATCGAGTGACAAAGGCCATCCAAGCGATGTCCATCCTAAGGAGAAAGCTCCGGTGGGTGAGCGCCTTGCGCGTCTTGCGCTTGCCAAGACATATAATATGAGTCATGTTGTTCATCACGGTCCTACACCTGTGAGCGCTAAGATTGTAAAAGGAAAAACCGTAATCGAGTTCGGCAGCGCAATGGAGATAAAGACAAACGATGGCAAGGCTCTTCGTGGATTGGAGATTGCCGGTGAGGTGGGGCCATTTGCCGAGGTTACCGATGATAAAGTTACAATCGATGGTAATAAAATCATAATAGATGATTCGGCAGCTCGTGTGCGATACGGATGGAAACCATATACAACCGCTAATATGATTAACGAGGAGGGGCTTCCTGCAAGTACTTTTGAGATTAAGGTAACAAACAAATAGCATTATTAAATCTATGAAACTACGTCATTTTTTTGCAGCTATGGCTTTTGCCGTGCTTGCAATGCCGCTTTCGGCACAGGTTAAGGCTAAGTGGGGTAACACCGATACGCGTTATCCGGTTGAGGCTGGAGCCGAGATTAAAACTACTGGAGTAAACAGCACTGCTGCTTGGCGCGGAGAGCGTGTCAACTTTCAGTTGCTTGTCAGCAATGCAGGTGAGGATGCTCAGGTTACATACTCTTTCAGCGACCTTAAGTGCGGAAAGAACGTTATCCCTGCCGCTAATGTAGTGGGAGGCTTTGTGCAGCCCGTTATCACCGACCGTTTCACAGGATGCGGACACCACGCGGTAGATGCTTACGGTGAGAATCTTTCGGCCGACCGCATCACAGACGAGGCTACTACTGTGCTTGAGGCTAATACTTCACGCGGTTTGTGGCTCACAGTTGAGGTTCCTCAGACAGTGAAGCCCGGAACTTACACAGGTAGTGTGATAGTAACAGCCAATGGAAAGACACTGAAAAACAGTTATAGCGTGAAGGTGCTCAACCATACTCTTCCTGCACCTAAAGAGTGGCGTTTTCACCTTGACTTCTGGCAGAATCCCTATGCAGTGGCACGTGTTCACAATGTAGAACTGTGGTCCGATAAGCACTTCGAGTTGCTTCGTCCCTATATGGAGAAACTTGCAGCAGGTGGTCAGAAAGTTATCACAGCCACTCTTACCCACAAACCCTGGAACGGACAGACATTCGACCCGTTCGGCAGTATGGTTACCTGGGTGCGTAAGGCCGATGGCTCTTGGTGGTACGACTTTACAGTGTTCGACCGTTGGGTTGAGTTTATGATGGATTGCGGAATAGACAAGGAGATTACCTGCTTCTCGATGATTCCCTGGCGTCTTGCATTCCGTTATTACGACCAGGCTACCGACAGCCATAAGGAGATGAAATGTGCTCCGGGCGAGAAGGCTTATAGCGAGTTCTGGGGTGGTATGTTGAAGGCATTTGCAGCGCATCTGAAGGAGAAAGGTTGGTTCGACAAAACCTTTATCTCTATGGACGAGCGCAGCTTGCAGCAGATGCAAGCAGCCATTAAGGTTATTAAAGAGAATGCTCCCGGAATGAAAATATCAATGGCCGGTAACTATCATCCCGAGATTGAGGCCGATATTGCCGACTACTGCCTTGGCATTGAGACATCCAATGCTTATACTCCCGAACTTCTCGCACGTCGTCGTGCCGAGGGTAAGGTAAGCACCTATTATACCTGCTGCTCGGCCGAGTATCCCAATGTCTTTACATTTACAGCGCCTGCCGATGCCGAGTTCATCGCTCTTGAGGCTCTTTCAAAAGACCTCGATGGTTATCTGCGTTGGGCATATAACAGCTGGACCGAGGATGCCGAGAAGGATTCTCGCTTTATCTCTTGGCCTGCAGGCGACACATATATCGTTTATCCTTTCAGCATAAGCTCGGTGCGTTGGGAGCGTATGGTACAGGGCATCCAGCAGTTCGAGAAATATAAGATTCTGATGGATGAGGCTAAGGCAAACGGCAACAAGGCACGTGTGGCAAAGCTCGAAAAACTGCTCAAGAGCATCGACCTTAAAAAAATATCAAAGGAGAGCGCCAATATGGTCAATGGCTTCCGCAACGGATTGAATAAGATGTAATGCTTAGAATAGATTGAATTACACTTCTTTATGCATCTAAAATAATATGCGGGGAACTCCAAAGCAAAAAGGGTTTCCCGCATTTTTTACAATAAAAGTTTACAGTTTCTTATCCTTTTATTAAATTCGCACCAAAATAGTGATGTAGTAATGATAAAAAGATTGCTTTTTGCCGTTGTGCTTGCACTCATTTGTGTAATCGCGGTACAGGCGCGTGATTATAAGGTTAGCGATATTCCTCTTGTTCATCTGCAAGATCGTACACGTTATGTAAGCAACCCCGACAATATCCTGTCGGCGTCGGTTGTCGACTCAATAGATAGCGCACTATTTACTCTTGAGCAAAAAACAGGTATACAAGTGCTTGTAGTTGCTGTAACAGGTATTGAGGGAGGCGATTGTTTCGACTTTGCCCACCGTTTGGGACAGGAGAACGGAGTGGGGGAGAAGGGTCGCAACAATGGTCTTGTCGTATTGCTCTCAACCGATGAACGTTGTATACAGTTTGCTACGGGATATGGTCTTGAGGGTGTGCTGCCCGATGCTATCTGCAAGCGCATACAGACGCTATATATGGTGGAGCATTTTGGCAATGACGATTGGAACCGAGGTATGCTCGAGGGAATGAAGGCTGTTGTTGCTATCCTCGATGGCTCAATGGAGGCGCTGCCCGAGGAAGAGGAAGAACTGTTTCCTCTCTATTTTTTCTGTGCTATTATGCTTCTCTGTTTTGCTCTTGCGTGTTATGCTCTCTGGAATGCGGGGCGTTGTCCCAAATGTCGTCAAAGGAATTTGAAACAAATTAATTCTGTTGTCACAGGACGCTCTAACGGATATATAATGCGCGATGTCACTTTCCATTGCCAAAATTGTGGACATACGTTTGTGGGCAAGACAACCTCGGTCGACCCTAATTATCGCGGTCCGCGAGGCGGTAGCTTTGGTGGCGGTGGTTTCGGTCGTAGTGGTGGCGGCTTCAGTGGCGGTAGCTTTGGAGGCGGCAGTTTCGGCGGCGGTGGTGCAGGTTCGCGTTTCTAACAGATAATTATTAAGAAGCTGTTTAAAATTATATCGCCAAGTTTTTTATAGAGCAAGAATAGAATGTTTATTTATTTTTTAAGGGCGCATAGCGGGCTATGTAACCGCAAAAAAGAAAGAAACAGGCATTATTGAACATAAAAAACGGCGAAAC
>JAGCKB010000334.1 GCA_017647725.1 Bacteroidaceae bacterium | reverse complement strand
GCCGCACAGCTGCAGGGCATCACATCGCCACACAGCTACCCCACCACAATAGAGGAAGAGGGATACAGCGGAAGATGTCTTAAGCTACAGACACTGCTTACCGGTGAATGGGGCGAGCGAGTAGGCAAGCCCATTGCAGCAGGCAACCTGTTTATGGGAACTTTCTATCTGCCGACAGCAATCACAAACTCACTGAACTCGACCCGCTTCGGTATTCCATTCAAACATAGGGCTACCGCACTTGTCGGTTACTACCGCTACACCGCCGGTAAGGCTTTCTACGATAATGGTAACTACACCGACGAGAAGGATAAATTCAGCATCTATGCAATATTCTTTGAGAAGGGCGACGACGTCCCCTACCTCGACGGTCACATTCCATCGCAAGGGTTTAATCATCCACGAATTGTGGCAACAGCGCTTATGGAGGAGAGCGAGAAGATAGAGAGCAGTGAGTGGCGCCGCTTCGAGATTCCTTTCAACTATGCACGCTACGGCAAGGAGATTGACCCCGAGAAACTTGCAGCCGGTAAATACCAGATAGCAGTAGTATTTGCATCGAGCAGCGGAGGCGATGAGTTCAAAGGCGCTCCCGGCAGCACACTATATATCGATGAGGTAGAGTTATTATACGAATAAAAATCAGAGACGATGAAAAAGATAGCAGCAACGATATTAATGCTTACGATAGCAATATTATCACTCTCGGCGCAAGAAAGCACCCCCAAATGGGAGTTCGATGCCAAGATAGGAGTAAACATTGGCGGGACATCGCCAATTCCCCTTCCCGAGGAGATACGCAAGATAGAGTCATACTCGCCACAATTTGCACCAACGATAGAGGCAACTGCCACACGCCGGATAAATGGTCGTTGGGGAGTGAGCTGCGGATTAAGAGCCGAGAAAAAAGCAATGAGCACCCAAGCGCAAGTGAAGAACTACCGCACCGAGATTATAGGCGAAGGCGGCAATAAGCTACGCGGTAACTGGACCGGTAAAGTACACACCGAATGCGACAATCTGTACCTTACTATCCCGCTACAAGCCGTCTACCGATTGAACAAGCACTTCGACTTTTCGGGTGGAGTATTCTTCTCGTACCTGCTGGATGGCAGTTTCGATGGATACGTAAACGACGGATACCTGCGCAAGGATAATCCCACCGGAGACAAGATAGTATTTGACAAAGCAAACAAAGGTACCTATGATTTTTCTAACGAGATAAATAATTTCTCGTGGGGGGTACAGGCTGCCGCACATTGGAACACATCGGATAGAGTAAAACTTTCGGCACAACTCACGTGGGGTGCAAACGAACTTTTCAAGAGCAGTTTTAAGACCATCAGTTTCGCGATGTACCCCATTTACCTGAATATTGCAGCAGGCTACCGTTTCTGATGAACTCGTTATAGTGCATTGCTACTGTTAAAAAAAGAGAACGGCACCTTTTTTTAGTCCCGACACTGCACTGTGGTAGAATATTTTTTTACTACCTTAGCGCCCGTATTTATTAATTTAATTTTATTATGAAGAAAAATTATTTCTATCTGCTTTTTATGGCGCTCTGCACCGTGTGTATGTTTACTGCTTGTAGCAGCGACGATGATGACAAAGACACCAACAAGCCTATTATGCTGAATGACATTATAGGAACTTATAATGGAACTTTGCAGGTTATGGGTACCTCAATCGAGGAAAAGCTTGTAATTGAAAAAGTTGACGATTCTAATGTGCGCGTCGTACTTAAGGATTTCACTTTTGCCAATATGCCTATTGGTACTATCAGTGCCGAGTGTACTGCAGCGAAGGATGACAAAGGTACTGCATACAATATTTACGGTACTGCAAAAATTGCTGTTGCAATGTTCAATAATATCGAGCTTCCCGTTACCGTAGACGGCGATTGCAATGGAAAGGAACTTGACGTTACAATTTCAATAGAGGATGCTCCTATGGTTGGCAATATTGAGGTTGAGTTCTACGGCAAAAAGTAATATTTGCTTTTTTTAGATAACAAAATGCAGCACCGGATACCTGGCGCTGCATTTTGTTTTTATATAAATGGTATCTGTTTTTTACTTAGTAAAACAGGTAATATTGTTTTGGATACTCATTGCTTGCAGAGCAAACAATAAAAGGCTACTTTCTGAAACGCTTTGTCACAGCAGCATAACCGCAACGTCTACACAGCGGCTCCACAGCTTTGTGGCGCGTAAAGCCATCATATATGGCACGGGCACGCGGCGACGAAAGTATACTCTCGAGGTCGCTCTCGTAGAGGTTACCAAGATTAATATCCCCTGCGTGGTCAAGACAACAAGGTACTACAGTGCCATCGACAAGAACACCAATCTGATTTCTAAGAGCATAGCAGAACGACTCATCGCAGGCATATTCATCGCGCTCACTATCGGGCCACTCGAATATTTTGTCATACTCGATATAAAGATTCTCTTTCAGCATCCACCCATAGTAACGCTGTGTCCAAGGCTGTGGAACATATCGGCTAATAAATTGCAAAAGTTTCTCGTTGTTACTCTCTCCACCACCCTCGTTCCAGAAACGCAGCACAATAACAATACCTCGTTCAACTGCCTCGATAGAGAATTTCATAACCTCACTGATATACTCCTCGGCATCTTCGCGGCCATTGCCCTCGTGCGAGTGGAGCGATATTTGTATCTTATGTGGCAGCGCCTCAATCACGCCGTAGCCATTGGAAAGCAACGTACCATTTGTGGTAAGCACAGGGACAAACCCTTTATCACGTGCAATGGTTATAAAACGCGGCAACAAAGGATGCAACAACGGCTCGCCCATAAGATGAAAATAGAGGAATTTAATCTTACCTTGCAGACGGTTAGTCAGAACCTCGAACTCATCGAGTGTAAGACGTCTCTTGGCCCTATCGGTCTTAGGACAGAAAAAGCAGTTGAGATTGCAGATGTTTGTTATTTCAAGGTAACAACGGGTTATCATAGCTCATATATAAGATTTTAGCAAGATACCGCAAAAGTACAAACAAACAAGCGAAAATTCAATAAACGAGTGGGTGAAAAAGAATTTTCACACGCGAAGATATCTTTAAAAACGACTGCATACTATTTTCGAGGTTTAGCACTTATAAATAAAAGGTGTAAATATCTTTCCTAACCTAAATAGAAAGAAAAATCGTTTTTTTTGCGAAAATCTCTATAATTTCTAATTCATTTCAGAATTGTGTATAATCTTTGCAGTGTAAATAATGAACAAAATTTTATAAACATTAAAAGAATAGAAGTATGAAAAAGTTTTTTTTGGTAGCACTTACACTTTTTGTAGCATTGTCAAATGTAAACGCAGATGAGCGTGACAGAGTAATAACAAAAGAGCAGTTGCCCGCAGCAGCACAAACTCTATTGGCAACACATTTCTCGAACCTTAAAATCTCGCTTGTAAAGGAGGATCGCGAATTTATCTCACGCAACTATGAGGTTATCTTCGCTGATGGAACAAAGGTTGAATTTACACGCAACGGAGAGTGGAAAGAGGTCGACTGTCGCAGAAACGCAGTACCCGCAGCTCTTATTCCCGCAGAAATCAAGAATTTTGTAGCTGAAAGATACCCCGATGCAAAGATTATTCAAATAGACCGAGACAGCAATGATTATGAGGTTAAGTTGTCGAACAAGTTAGAGCTCACTTTTGATAAGAAGTTCAATATCATTGACATTGACGATTAAGAAAAAGATTACATCAATATTAACCGACAGAAGAATGAGGGTTACCCAAGTCAAAGGGCAACCCTCATATCTTATTTGTTTCGGTTCTCTTTCGACCACTGCCGGCACATAAAACACTATAATATTCCGATAATCTCTTTAAGGTCTCTTACCTCGTATGTCGGTTCAAATGGCTTCTTCTCTATTCCCTTGCTGTTAAAAAATATCTGGTCGATACCTACATTTGCAGCTCCTACAATATCGGTCTCAAACATATCTCCTACCATAATACTATCGGATACAGTGGAACCGGTGCTGCTTAGTGCGTGCTCAAACAGTTCTCGTCGTGGTTTGTTTATTCCTATGTGGTCGGACAGAACAAGTGCCTTAAAATAATCCCTTATTCCTGTTGTCTGCATTTTATGCTCCTGCAACTCCTGAAAACCGTTGGAAAGGATATAAAGGTTGTACTTAGGGTATAGATAATCGAGTAGCTCATTGCAGCCCGGTATTAGTTTGTTCTTCGTGGGAATACGGCTTAGTGCCTCTTTGCAAAATCGGGATGCAAGTTGCTCATCGTGTACCCCAACAGCCTCTAAGGGGTAGCTGTAGCGTATGCGGTTGAGCTCGCTTTTTGTTATTTCGCCGCGTCCGTACTGTTCCCATAGTTGAAGGTTGCGCGGGGTGTATAACTCGATATATTGCTCAAAGGAGTGAAAATAACGGTCGTACCCAAGTAGGTTGTATGTCTCCTTGAACGACTCCAATGATGCCCCCTTAAAGTCATAAAGCGTATCGTCAAGGTCGATGAATACATTTTTATATCTGCTCATATTGGTGCTTGTGTATAGTCGATAAAAAAATGCTGCGCAATGCGCAGCATTACTATTTATCTTACTTGAATAACAAGATATTTTGATATACTCCAGAATGCCACTGCGTCTTTTATAGTCAGGATATATTGTTTATTGGAGTCCTTCTCCAGACTGTAGCTGTTCTCGGGGTGTGTGGTTAGTAATTTTGCGCTTTTTGCGTAAGTGTTTATAGTTGTCAGCTCACGCATATCGGCCTTTGTAAAATATCCGAGGTTGGCATTTGTAGCGCGCAACACATCGCCACTCTTTAAAATATTCTCGTTCTTCAGTTCTTTTTTGGTACCAATGGCATACCACACGGTATTTATCTCGGCCTCTTGAATATCAATTGTTTGTTTGCTCTCTTCGTTTGTCTGGGTGAGTTCTTCAACCGTTTTGTCGAGACTGGCAATGCGTATGTCGCGTTTCATAAGTTCATCTCTCATTGCCTCAATCTCTTTGCCTTTGTCGGCAAGTTGCTTTTGAAGATTTTCGAGCATAGCGTGCAACTGCTTGTATGCTCCCTGATTTTTACTTAACTGAGTCTTTAGCTTTTCTATTTCCTCTTTGTTCTTCTGCAGCGTTTCATTTATATAAGCAAAATCCTGTTCTATGTTCTCGTTTAAGCTTATTTCGCTACCTGTGGCATCCAAATTAATTCGACCTTGTGCCTCGTTTATCTCACGGAAACCGGCCTCTACACGGTTGATAGTGTTTATCATCTCTTCAAGTGCAGCATCACGACTTGCTATTACAGCCATCAATGAGTCGTTGGAACTTATCAATTGTTCGCGCTTAGGGCCATCCTGACAACTGCTGATAATGGTTGCAGCAACCGCTAAAAGTATAAGTGCTTTTTTCATAATCGTTTTTTCTGTTATAGTTAATTATCTGTTTGTTTATTCCTCCTCAATTTCCTCGGGCGCTGTGGTACTTCCTACCAAAAGCACAAACTCGCCTCGCGGCTCGTGCTTGGTGAAATGGGCGATAAGGTCGGCAAGAGTGCCGCGTACGCACTCCTCGTGCAGTTTAGATATTTCTCGCACTGCCGCCGCCTGCCTATTGGCACCCATAACCTCGGATAACTGTGTAAGGGTCTTTACCACTCGGTAGGGCGATTCGTAGAATATTATAGTGCGCTGCTCCTCCTTCAGCTCATTCAGACGCGTCTGACGACCCTTTTTCTGTGGCAAGAAGCCCTCGAACACAAATTTATCACAGGGCAGTCCCGAGCTAACAAGTGCAGGGACAAATGCAGTTGCACCGGGCAGGCACTGCACCTCGACATTGTTTCTTACACATTCGCGCACAAGCATAAATCCGGGGTCACTTATTGCCGGAGTTCCGGCATCAGAAACAAGCGCGACGTGGTGCTCACTGTTTGCAATGCGCTCGGCAAGAGAGCCTACAGTCTTGTGCTCGTTGAACTTATGATGCGAGTACATCGGCACCTGAATATCGAAATGCTTCATCAGCTTTCCCGATGTGCGAGTATCTTCGGCCAATATGAAATCGGCCTCACGCAAAATACGCAATGCACGCATTGTTATATCCTCGAGGTTGCCTACAGGGGTAGGTACAACATATAATATTCCCATATTTAATTATTTCTAATCTATAACACCTATCTCGCTTGTTTGTCACATCAGGCAGCGAGTATAGGCTTTTATTCGCGCTTAAGCGCAAATATAGCGAGTTTTTATCTATTTTGCTTTAGAAAAAGTTTTAATTTTATTAAAAAAAGCAAATTGTTTACAAGCAGTAGTAAAAGGATGATGATAAATTGTTGATAACTTGTATTCTGTTTATCGTCATAATTATGAATATAATATATAACTTCGCGCTACTCACTTTCTAAATTTATAATAATGAACAGATTTTCGGAATATAATTATATGGAGATGGCGCGTCGCGGACGCATCGAGGTCATTTGCGGTTCAATGTTCTCGGGAAAGACCGAGGAGCTTATCCGCCGACTTAAGCGCGCTAAGTTTGCACGTCAGAAGGTCGAGATTTTCAAGCCTGCGCTCGACACACGCTATTCGCAAGAGGAGGTTGTCTCGCACGACAGCAACCACATTCTCTCTACCCCAATAGAGTCATCAGCAAGTATATTGCTTTTGGCTACCGACGTCGATGTTGTCGGTATCGACGAGGCGCAGTTCTTCGATGACGAGTTGCCTGCAGTCTGCAACGAACTTGTTCGTCGTGGTACACGTGTCATTATCGCCGGGTTGGATATGGATTTTAAGTGCCAGCCTTTTGGTCCTATGCCTGCTCTTATGGCACTTGCCGACGAAGTTACCAAGGTACACGCCATCTGTGTGCGCTGCGGTAATCTTGCCTATGTATCGCATCGTACAGTCGAGAACGACAAATTGGTGCTTCTTGGAGAAAAAATGGAGTATGAACCTTTATGTCGCGAGTGTTATTACAAAGCGTTGGCACAGAGAAATAATTTAAGCAATGAAGATTAATAGCGAGATTACATTAGGACGGTTTCTGCGCATTATACTCATTCTCATCACTTTGGGTATATTGTATTTTGTGCTCGATGGACTGAGCGGAGTGCTGCTGCCATTCTTTGTAGCGTGGCTCATCGCCTATCTCATCTATCCGTTGGTGAAATTCTTTCAATATCGCCTGCGGTTTAAATACCGTATGCTCTCTATCGTTGCAGCCCTGGCAGTTGTTGCAATTGCAATAATAGGCTCCTTTATGCTCGTTGTACCATCTATGGTAAGCGAATTTGCAGTATTTAAAGATACCGCAGTAGCATTTTTCAGTCAGCAGATAAAAAACCCATCCATTCCATCGGGACTCATCGATTACGTTCGTGAGATAGGAAATGAGCAAGGAATATTGCAACTCCTGCAGAGCGATGGAGCTCACACATTTGCCCAACACCTATGGCACAAGTCGCAGATGCTAATGCTGGGTACACTGAATATCGTAGCACATATAGCAGCCTCGTTCATTGTTGTGCTTTATATATTCTTTATACTTCTCGACTATGAACTCCTTGCCGACGAATGGAAGCATTTCCTACCTATACGCTGGCGCGACTTTGCCACCAAGCTCTCCGACGACCTCACCAATGGAATGAGTCAATATTTTCGCGGACAGGCGCTTGTAGCCCTTTGTGTAGGCATACTCTTCTCCATTGGCTTTGTTATAATAGACTTTCCAGTTGCCATTGGCTTTGGACTATTCATAGGCATTCTGAATCTTGTTCCTTATTTGCAAGCAGTATCAATAGTCCCTATGGCATTTCTTGCGCTTATGAAAGCAGCAAATACAGGAGATAACTTCTGGGTGATTCTCTTCAGTGCACTTGCTGTGTTATGCGTTGTCCAAGCCATACAAGACCTCTTCTTGGTTCCCCGTATTATGGGTAAGAGAATGAATCTTCATCCCGCAGTTATACTCTTATCCCTATCGGTATGGGGAAAACTCCTCGGAGTTCTTGGAATGATAGTGGCACTCCCACTCACAACCCTGCTCATAGGATATATTAAACGCTATCATCAGATGAATAATAACTCCCAAAATGAGCCATAACGGAATATTTTTGATGTTTTTTTGATATTTTCCCCATATTAAAGCAAATTTATTCCAAAATAATTTGCAAATTAAAAAATAATGCCTACCTTTGCACTCGCTTAACGGCAGATAGGTTGACTCGCTAGCTCAGCAGGTAGAGCACATCCCTTTTAAGGATGGGGTCTTGGGTTCGAGCCCCAAGCGAGTCACAAAAGAAAAAGAAGAGAGTTAATACTTTCTTCTTTTTTTGTATATATCAGAGTAGATAAACAATAGAAACAAAAGCCTTTTTTTGGCCACCACAATGCAAAGGGTGAGACTGCGATCCTACGCAATAGCTACAACACAAAACAACAGACAACAGAAGTGCCAACCACTCCTGCATCGCCATTTTCAACCATAGATATAGCAGTCATTTCGGCCTCGACGGCCGAAAACGCACAAATCTGTAACACCACTACCTCGCCAAGATCGGTCGTCACCTGAACATCATAAGAAGTCATGCAACCCCTATATTGTAAATTCCACACACAATTCTTTCAATCAACCACCACCGTTACAACTGAACGTGCCGGTATTGACAATGCATCCAACCGCTGTTTGCCCACATATTGCAAATCCTTGTCGATAGATGTCACATACATTTTC
>JAGCKB010000333.1 GCA_017647725.1 Bacteroidaceae bacterium | reverse complement strand
CTCTAACCAGTTGTTGCCCCAACCGTGGTCGGCCACATGAGGTACACTCATTGTAAAGGCACGTTGCATCTCTTCTAATACCAAATTTTGTACCGTCTCTCTCTCCTCGGGCAGCACGCTGAAGTTAAGTTCGTCGTGCACCTGAAGTATCATTGTCGATTGCAGATTAAGTTCTCTCATTCGACGGTAGATATTTATCATTGCTACCTTTATAATAGCGGCAGCGCTACCCTGTATTGGTGCGTTTACGGCATTGCGCTCGGCATATCCTCGTACCACTGCGTTGCGCGAATTTATATCGGGCAGGAAGCGTTTGCGGTTGAAGATTGTCTCTACATATCCGTTCTTTTTTGCCTCCTCTTTGCATTGCTCTATGTACTCTTTTACTCCGCTGTAGGTGTCAAAATAGTTTTCGATAAGCTCTTTTGCTTCGCGACGGTCGACGTTCATACGCTCGGCAAGACCAAAGACCGATATTCCGTATATTATTCCAAAATTGGCAACCTTTGCTTTGCTACGCTCCTCTTTTGTTACCTCCTCAATAGGCTTCTTGTATATCTTGGCGGCTGTGGCAGCGTGAATGTCGTGTCCACTGCAGAAATCCTCAATCATATTCTTGTCGCCGCTAAGATGGGCCATTATGCGCAGCTCAATCTGTGAATAATCGGCCGAGAGGAACAGGCACCGCTGCTCGGGGACAAATGCTTTACGCACCTCCTTGCCATCCTCATCGCGAATGGGAATATTCTGCAGGTTGGGATTGCTCGAGCTTAGTCGGCCTGTCGCTGTTACCGTCTGGTTGTACGATGTATGTATCTTCCCTGTTGCGGGATTAACAAGGGTGGGTAGTGCATCTATGTATGTGCTGAGCAATTTCTTCAATCCTCGGTGTTGAAGAATTTTCTTTACTATGGGGTGTCGGTTCTGTACCTGTGCAAGCACCTCCTCCGATGTCACGAATTGTCCTGTCTTTGTCTTTTTTGGTTTCTCTATTATTTTTAGTTTGCCAAAGAGAATATCTCCAACTTGTTTGGGCGATGCAATATTGAACTGTTCGCCTGCGAGAGTATAAATTTCGTTCTCTATTGTCAGCAGTCGTTGGCTGAATAGTGTCGAGGTCTCGGCAAGTGAGTCGCTGTCGATGCGTGCGCCGTTACGTTCCATGTATGCAAGTACGGGAACAAGTGGCATCTCTATTTCATAGAAAAGTTTTTCGGCTCCCTCTTTTTTCAGCTCTTTCTCAAGAATGTTTTTCAGCCGCAAAGTTATGTCGGCATCCTCGCAGGCATAGTCGCAAATATTCTGCGGTGCAAGGTCGCGCATATTTTTCTGGTGCTTTCCCTTTTCGCCTATCAGCTCTTCTATTTTTATTGTGTTGTAGTTAAGGTACACTTCGGCAAGGTAGTCCATCGAGTGATGGAGCTCGGGTTGCAGAAGGTAGTGCGCTATCATAGTGTCGAAGAGTGGTCCGCGAAGTTCGATGCCATAGTTGGCAAGCATCGTCAGGTCGTACTTTATATTGTGTCCTACTTTTGTAATTGTCTCGCTCTCGAATATTGGACGAAACGGCTCCAGAATTTTTTTTACCTCGTCGCGATTTTTAGGAACAGGGATATAAAATGCCTTTCCCTCCTCGGTCGAGAGGCTCAGACCAACCAATTCGGCTAAAATTGCGTTCGTTCCAGTGGTCTCGGTATCGAAGCATACAGTTTGACATTTTTTTATAGCAGAGGCTAAAAGTAATATATCTTCTTCTGTATCAATGAGTTTATATGTGTAATTAGTGCTCTTTAAGCTCACGAGAATCGAATTTTTTTCTTCACCCCTATCCTCGGCCTGAAATAAATCAAAGAGAGTGCCTTTAAAAATGTCACTTTGCTCTGCTTTTTTGTTCTCGTTTGCGGCTTCTGTTTTTTTCTCATTTTCCTCGCCGCTGTCGAATAGGGTAGGGGAGGCGCTTCTCTTCTTCACTCGCTCTTTCAGTGCGCGCAGTTCGTAGTAGTCGAACAGTCGGGTAAGCTCCTGCTCGTTTGCTTGCTCGCGTCGCAACTCATCTAAATTTAGTTCTATGGGCACATCGGTTTTTATTGTCGCGAGGAATTTGCTGAAAATTATTTTTTCTCGGTTCTCCTCTATTTTTGTACGCAGTGCTCCTTTTATCTCGGCAGTGTGTTCCAGTATCTGCTCTATGCTCCCAAACTGCTCCAATAATTTTTGTGCAGTCTTTTCTCCCACTCCCGGGCAACCGGGGATGTTGTCGCTCGCATCGCCCATTAATCCCAATAGGTCTATTATCTGCGTTGTGTTACTGACGCCGAACTTCTCTTTTACTCGCTCGGTGTCCATTATCTCAAATTCCTTGTCGCCATATTTGGGTCGGTAGATGAATGTCCTCTCCGATACCAGCTGACCATAGTCCTTGTCGGGAGTCATCATATATGTTAAAATGCCCTTTTCTTCGGCTTTTTTTGCCAGTGTACCAACAACGTCGTCGGCCTCGTAACCGGCTACTTCAAGTATTGGAATATTATATGCCTTTATGAACTCTTTTATAACAGGCACCGACTCGCGAATCACCTCGGGTGTCTCCTCACGTTGTGCCTTGTATGCCTCGAATGCTTCGTGACGGAATGTTTTTCCTTTTGGGTCGAAGGCAATACCAATGTATGTCGGGTTCTCTTTCTTCAGCACATCTTCCAATGTGTTTATAAAGCCCAATATAGCTGATGTGTTGAATCCTTTGGAATTAATTCGTGGATTTCTTATAAGGGCGTAGTAGGCACGATATATCAACGCGTATGCATCTAATAAAAACAGTTTTTCCATCTTTAAATATATTATCGAATGTAAAAATACAGAAAATTTGCTTTTAACACTATACTTTTTATTACTTTTGCAATATTAATGCAAAAATAGGCTGTCTTTGTTCGCAGTTTCTTTTTGTATTCCCGATGTAAAAGTTTCCAAAATATGGATATAAAGAGTATAATAAAAAAGCCCATTGCAGAGGAGTTCGAGGCATTCAAAAAATTCTATCTGCAGCAGTTCAGCAGCAGTCAGCCGTTGCTCGATAGTGCACTGAAACACGTTGCAGGAACCTCGGGTAAGATGATGCGTCCTATGCTCATTCTTCTCTCGGCGAAAAGCTGTGGCAGTGTAAATGATTCGTCATTTGCTGCAGCAGCTGCATTGGAATTGCTTCACACTGCAAGTCTGCTTCACGATGATGTTGTCGACGAGAGTAATATGCGTCGCGGTGTTCCGTCACTCAATGCAGTATATAGTAATCGTATCGCAATTCTCACCGGTGACTTTCTTCTTTCAACCTCGCTTTATAATGTTGCACAAACAAAAAATAACGAAATAATCGAAGGTTTGGCGCAGTTGGGTCGTACTCTCTCGTCGGGCGAGATGTCGCAACTCGAATTGCAGCGTTGTGGCGGTTTTAGCGAGGAGAATTATCTCTCTGTGGTACGTAATAAAACTGCTTCTCTTTTCGCCTCTTGTGGCAGCTTTGGAGCCCTCTCGGCTGGTGCTGAAATTTCTATTGTTAAGAACTTCGAGCGCTTTGGCGAGATATTGGGAATTTGTTTTCAAATAAAAGATGATATTTTCGACTACTATTCGCACGACGTAGGTAAGCCTACAGGCAGTGATATCAGAGAGGGTAAAGTAACGCTTCCTGCGCTTTATGCATTAAAGCACAGTACCGATGATAATAT
>JAGCKB010000036.1 GCA_017647725.1 Bacteroidaceae bacterium | reverse complement strand
TGTTAAAAAATAAAGCTATATCTTTGCATCGCAATTGAGGGTTGCAGCCTTTCGGGCGTTTTGCTCAGCTGGTTTAGAGCATCTGCCTTACAAGCAGAGGGTCGGCGGTTCGAATCCGTCAACGCCCACCAAAAGGTAAGTGATAGAGTAGATTTTTTCTTTGGTTGCAATCCTTGTTTAATTCGGGCGTTTAGCTCAGCTGGTTTAGAGCATCTGCCTTACAAGCAGAGGGTCGGCGGTTCGAATCCGTCAACGCCCACCGAAAGTAGCCTGCGTAAGCAGGTTTTTTTTGTATATGGCGGGTCGCTGTACTGAAACTGGTTTTGATGCTTGTGAGCGATAATAAAAAACCTCTACGGGAATAATATTTCATTGTTAGGTTAATATATTGCAGTTTTTAATAAACTTTATTGCACTTCTCGCTGTTTATACCTTAAAAAAATACTAATTTTGCAGTCTAAAAACGTTTTTAAAATATAATTTGGTTTCTAAGATTACTATCAAAACAATGGAACTTGACATTCTTACTGCAATATCACCTATAGATGGCCGCTATAGGGGTAAGACAGAGTCTTTGGCTGACTATTTCTCGGAGTATGCATTGATGAAATATCGTGTACTTGTAGAGATTGAGTATTTTATCACATTGTGCGAGATTCCTCTTCCGCAACTCAGCGGTGTGGATGCAGCAATCTTCCCACAGTTGCGTGCTATATACAAGGAGTTTACTACCGATGATGCACGTCGAATTAAGGAAATTGAGAAGGTTACCAATCACGATGTTAAGGCTGTAGAGTATTTCATTAAGGAGCGCTTCGATGCTATCGGTGGTCTTGATAGCTATAAAGAGTTTATTCATTTCGGACTTACATCACAGGATATAAATAATACCTCTATTCCTTGTACTATCAAGGATGCTTTGGCTGACTGCTACTATCCCCTTGTCGAGGAGCTCATTGCGCAGCTTAAAGAGTATGCCGAGGCGTGGAAAGAGATTCCTATGTTGGCGCGTACACACGGACAGCCTGCTTCGCCTACACGTCTGGGAAAAGAGGTTATGGTGTTCATCTACCGCCTCGAGACTCAGTTGGCTCAGCTTAAGAACTGTGTTATATCGGCAAAGTTCGGTGGTGCAACAGGTAACTTCAATGCTCACAACGTTGCATATCCTGCTATCGACTGGAAGGCATTCGGCAATAAGTTTGTAAGCGAGAAATTGGGCCTGCAGCGCGAGCAGTATACCACACAGATTTCTAACTACGATAATCTGGCTGCTCTCTTCGATGCTATGCGTCGTATAAATACCATTATCATCGATATGGACCGCGACTTCTGGCAGTATATCTCAATGGAGTTCTTTAAGCAGAAGATTAAGGCCGGTGAGGTTGGTTCAAGCGCAATGCCTCACAAGGTCAATCCTATTGACTTCGAGAACAGCGAGGGTAATCTTGGTATTGCAAATGCTATACTCGATCACCTTGCAACAAAGCTCCCTATTTCGCGTCTGCAGCGTGACCTCACCGACTCGACCGTTCTGCGTAACGTGGGTGTACCTGTGGGCCATATGCTCATTGCGGTAAAGAGTACATTGGTTGGTCTGCGTAAGTTATTGCTTAACGAGGTTGCAATATCGAACGAGCTCGAGAATAGTTGGAATGTTTGTGCCGAGGGTATACAGACTATCCTGCGTCGCGAGGCATACCCCAACCCCTACGAGGCATTGAAGGCTCTTACACGCACCAATAGTAAAATCGACCAGCAGTCGTTGCTGCAATTTATCGATGGTCTCGACGTTGCCGAGAGTGTGAAAGAGGAGCTTAGAGCCATTACTCCCCATACATATACAGGTGTATAATATGATATTGACTAAAAAGGCTTTTTTTGTGGTTATACTCGCCCTGAAAATGCTCATCTACTATTAGTAAACTGCGCTTTTTGGGGCTTTGCAAGCCTAAAAACAGCTCTTTTTATTCAATCTCATAGCAATTAGGGTAGCTCATTTTACTTTTGGGCTACCATCTTCTTTAGAAAAATTGGACCGTGAGGTTCGTAAATATATAACAAAATGGATAATTACAAAGAGAAGCGTCAGGGCGGATATTCACCCCGAGGTGGTAACCGCGAGCGCTCATTCAACAGCGATTTTAACGCAGAGTTTCGTAAAAAACAGCGTCCCCGTTTCACAAGAGAACAGGATGGACAGCGACAGTATGGTAGTAACGGCTATCGCAATAACGACTTTCGCGCTAATAACGGCGAGGGTGGCAAGCGTTACACCTCTTATCAGCGTCCACAGTATAATAACGCCGCCGAAGGTGAGACGAATTACAATCGTTATGACAGTCGACCCGCAGAGCGTCAGTCCGGTCAGGGACGACAGGGCGGATATCGCAGCGAAGGACGTAGCGTAAACAACGGTAACTACGGCCGCGCATATAGCACGCAGCATCGTGCAGGCTATGGTCAGCGTGGAAACAGAAGCACATCCTACGACCCCAATGCAAAGTACAGCAGCAAGAAACGTATTGTCTATCGCGAGGCTGCAATAGATCCCAATGCTCCTGTGCGTTTGAATAAATACCTTGCCAACGCAGGCGTCTGCTCGCGTCGCGAGGCCGATAATTATATCGCAGCAGGACTAATCAGTGTCAATGGCGCTGTAGTAACCGAACTTGGAGTAAAGGTTAGCCATTCAGACGATATACGTTTCAATGGTGAGCGCGTTAACCCCGAGCGTAAGGTGTATGTGCTTCTTAACAAGCCTAAGGATTGTGTTACTACCGTTGATGACCCTCAGGAGCGCCGTACAGTGCTCGACTGCCTTAAGGGTATTGGCAAAGAGAGAATATATCCTGTAGGACGTCTCGACCGCAATACAACTGGTGTGCTTCTGCTTACCAACGATGGTGATATGGCATCGAAGCTAACTCACCCTAAGTTTATGAAGAAGAAAATATATCACGTAACTTGCGACAAAAACGTGGCAATGTCTGATATGGATCTATTGGCAAGCGGAATAGAGCTTGAGGATGGGCCTATCTATGCCGACGAGGTAAGCTACGTAAACGATGCCGACCGTTCGCAGATAGGAATAGAGATTCACTCGGGTAAGAATCGCATCGTGCGCCGTATGATGGAGCACTTGGGCTATCGCGTTGTGAAACTCGACCGCGTACTCTTTGCCGGACTGACAAAGAAGAATCTTAAACGTGGCGACTGGCGCTATCTTACCGAGAAAGAGGTAAATATGCTACGAATGGGAGCATACGAGTAAACAGAACACAAGAAAAACAGAATAAAATCGTATGAAAGCTATAAGACGAACAAGAATTTCCGATTTACTTAAAAGTACTGCATACGGTACCGAGGTAAACGTAAGAGGCTGGGTTAGAACACGTCGCAGCAGTAAGCAGGTTGCATTTGTGGCGCTTAACGATGGCTCGACAATAAGCAATGTGCAGATTGTCATCGATGTAGAGAAGTTCGATGAGGATATGCTCAAACTTCTTACAACAGGTGCCTGCCTCAGTGTAAACGGTATGTTAGTGGAGTCTATCGGTGGTGGTCAGTCTGTAGAGATTCAGGCTACCGAGATTGAGGTGCTTGGAGAGTGCGACAACACCTATCCTCTGCAAAAGAAGGGTCAGACAATGGAGTATATGCGTACAGTAGCGCATCTGCGCCCCCGTACAAATACATTCGGTGCAGTGTTCCGCATACGTCATAATATGGCATATGCTATTCACAAGTTCTTCCACGATAAAGGATTCTACTATTTCCATACACCTATTATCACAGCATCTGACTGCGAGGGCGCAGGACAGATGTTCCAGGTGACAACAATGAACCTCTACGACCTGAAGAAGGACGAGGAGGGCTGCATTAAGTACGACAGCGACTTCTTTGGCAAACAGGCGAGCCTTACCGTGTCGGGACAGCTCGAGGGTGAGCTTGCTGCAACAGCGCTTGGTGCAATATATACATTCGGACCCACATTCCGTGCCGAGAATTCAAACACTCCTCGTCACCTTGCCGAGTTCTGGATGATTGAGCCCGAGGTTGCATTCAATGACATCACCGACAATATGGACCTTGCCGAAGAATTTATAAAGTATTGTGTGCAGTGGGCCCTCGACCACTGTATGGAGGATATTACCTTCCTCAACAATATGATTGACAAGGGACTCATCGAGCGTCTGCGCTCTATCGTCGATACTGAATTTGTACGCCTTGCTTACACCGATGGTATCAAGATTCTTGAGGAGGCTGTTGCTGCCGGACATAAGTTCGAGTTCCCCGTATATTGGGGTGTCGACCTTGCTTCGGAGCACGAGCGTTATCTTGTAGAACATCACTTCAAACGTCCTGTGATACTCACAGACTATCCCAAGGAGATTAAGGCTTTCTATATGAAGCAGAACGAGGATGGCAAGACAGTACGTGCTATGGATGTCCTCTTCCCCAAGATTGGTGAGATTATCGGCGGTTCTGAGCGTGAGGCCGACTATGGCAAATTGCTCGCTCGTATCGAGGAACTTGGTATTCCTATGAAGGATATGTGGTGGTATCTCGATACTCGTCGTTACGGTTCTTGTCCTCACTCGGGTTTCGGACTCGGATTCGAGCGACTTCTGCTCTTTGTGACAGGAATGGCAAATATCCGCGACGTGATACCTTTCCCCCGTACTCCCAACAATGCCGAGTTCTAATCGGTAGTATAAATAATAAGTCAACAGGGTATGTCAAAATTTTGACATACCCTGTTGATTTATATGCCGTAAATGGACGCAGAGTGTTAAAAACAGGCTTTTCTTGCAAAAGTAGTGGTATGCGATTCTACTAAAATGTATTCTATATTTTCGCTTTCCCAAGATGTTAAAGCAAAAATGAGATTTTTTAAAAAACTATTTATTTGTTAAAAAAACTCGAAACACCTGTTGTTTTAGCAATAAAAATATTATACTTGCGTTGTCAAAGTATAAACACTATAAATCCCTGCGAAATGGACAACAACAGATATTGCGTAATAATGGCCGGAGGAGTGGGTCGTCGTCTGTGGCCTCTGAGCAGGAAAAATCTTCCCAAGCAGTTTCACGACCTATTGGGTTGTGGTAGGACAATGCTTCAACAGACCTACGATCGTTATAGCCGTATAGTTCCGCATGAGAATATAATTGTCTCGACAAATATAATTTATTCGCAACTGGTACAGGAGCAGTTGCCGCAGCTCTCTCCCGAGCAGATTCTGCACGAACCCTCATTTCGTGGCACTGCACCAAGTATTGCATACGCGGCATGCCATATAAGGCAGTTGAACCCTAATGCCAATATTGTTGTGGCGCAGAGCGACCAGCTTGTGCTTAAAGAGGACCTTTTCGTTGACACTATTGGCAAAGGACTGGATTTTGTTGCCGAGCAGAGTAAGCTTGTGATAATAGGAATCAAACCTACTTGTCCCGAGACACGCTACGGATATATTCAGGTTGCCGATAATAATTCGGCATCGGTAAACGGTACTTTCTACAAGGTGCGTACATTTACCGAGAAGCCCGAGTATGAGTTCGCGCGTATCTTTATGGAGAGCGGCGAGTTCTATTGGAATTCGGGTATATATATATGGAATGTGCAGACGATAATAGAGACACTTGCCAAGCTGTTGCCCGATATGATGGCCGAGTTTGAACAGGTATTCCGCGAACTTCCCAATCGTGACGACCGTCGTCGCAGAATATATGAGTCATACACCTCGTTCCCCAATGCTTCGATGGACTCGGCGGTTATGGAGCGTGCCGATAATGTCTTTCTGCAGGTAGGGGAGTTTGGTTGGGCTGATATTGGTACCTGGGATTCGCTCTACGGTACTCTGCCAAAAGACAGCGATGGGAATGTGATTATGCATTCGCATACAATGTCTTACGATAGCCATAACAATGTAGTATCATTGCCAAAGGATAAGCTTGCTGTTATTCAGGGTGTCGATGACCTGCTTATTGTGGACGCAGGAAATGTACTGCTTGTCTGCAAGAAGGGACGTGAGGGCGATATTCGTAAGTTTCTTAACGATGCTCGAATGAAACTTGGCGAGGAGTTTGTGTAAATGGTATATTCCCCAAGAATTTACGTTGTTATCCGGTTACTGAATAAAACGTTTTGTTCAATCTAATGATAATGTGGATAACCCAAAAGTAATGAATGGGTTATCCACATCTTTTTTTATCGCAGCACCCAATTGGGATTGTGTAGCTTTGTCTCTTTTGGATTGTAGTGCAGTGCCTCGGCATCGGGGATTTGCACTTGGTAGCTTTTGCCGGTTTTGTTGGGCATTGTGCTGCTACGCATCCATGGGTTGGCTTCGCGCAGTTGCAGGAATGTGAGCTTGTGTTTCTTGGCAATGTCGGCCCAACTGTTTACCGGCTTGCTGATGGTTATATGCTCTTTTATTTTAAGCGGTGGGTATAGGTCGCTTTTCTTTATTATAAATCCGTAGGCAATGGGGTCGGCAAAGATGGTCTTTGCTGCCAGCAGACGGAACAGGTAACGTGAGGTCTCGGGGACAAGGACAAGATTTATGGCATTTCCCTCTTTTTGTGACTCGACGCGTTTTGATATATTTGCGGTTCCTGCGTTGTAGCTTGCAGCAACTGTCATCCAGTTACCAAACTCTTCATAACTCTTTTTGAGGTATTTGCAGGCAGCGCGTGTGGCTTTCTCGATGTGATATCTCTCGTCGACATAATTGTTTACCTCTAACCCGTATTCTCGACCTGTCTTTTCCATAAATTGCCACAATCCTGCCGCACCAACTGTAGAGCGGGCGTGAATGTCGCCGTTGCTCTCTATAATCATAAGGTATTTAAAATCATCGGGTACGCCGCACTCCTTAAGAATGGGCTCGACGATGGGGAATAGGCGGTTGGCGCGCTTTATCTGCAACAATGTGTTTATGTGTGAGTAGGTAAAAGCAAGAATCTCCCTGTCCATACGCTCGCGGCGGTCGTGCTGTGTAAGAGTAATTTCCTCGCCGGCGAATGTCACGCTTTTGGGAATCTCGGGCGATACGCAGCAGTAGGGTATCTGTGAATAGGGCATATTGTCATTGCTTGTGCTTTCACTTGAGAGCAGCAGCCATCCTCCAATTAATCCCAATATGAGTGTTGCTAATAGTGCTTTTGTTTTTTTCATTTTAATGAGCTGTTTTTTGTTGAAACGCGAAGATACCATTTTTACTGTAAATAACCACTCTCTTTTTCGGCAAAAATGGTTTTTTATTGCTACCTTTGCACTATTATATAATTTTGTGTCAAACGGGATGCTGTTTGACGAATATTTATCGAGGCTGTTGCCTTATTGTTCTTTTAGGTTATTTTATGGAGGAATTTGAACTTATTGCCAAGACTTTTCAGGGTCTCGAAGATGTGTTGGCGCAGGAATTGACCGACTTGGGTGCTAACAATGTGCAGATTGGTCGTCGTATGGTCTCTTTTACAGGTGACAAGGCTCTTATGTACAAGGCTAATTTCTGCCTTAGAACGGCTGTGCGTATTCTTAAACCTATTCTTCATTTTAAGGCTTCCGATGCCGATGAGGTTTATAATGTAATAAAGAGTATCGAGTGGAGCGATTATCTCGATAGTAATTCTACATTCTCGGTCGACTCGGTAGTGTATAGCGATGTATTCCGTCATTCAAAGTTCGTAGCCTACCGCGTGAAGGATGCTATTGCCGACTACTTTAATGAGAAAGAGGGTCGCCGTCCTTCGGTACAGTTGAATAACCCCGATCTTATCTTCCACATACACATTGCACACGAGGACTGTACCCTTGCTTTTGACAGTTCGGGTGAGTCGTTGCATCGTCGCGGTTACCGCGTCGAGACAGGTGCTGCTCCCATCAACGAGGTGCTTGCAGCAGGTATGATTCTGCTCACAGGATGGAGGGGCGAGTGCGACTTTATCGATCCTATGTGCGGTTCGGGTACACTGCCCATCGAGGCTGCGCTTATTGCACGTAACATTGCTCCAGGTGTCTTCCGTCAGAGCTTTGCTTTCGAGAAATGGAAAGATTTTGATGAGGAACTGTTCCGTTCGATTTATGACGATGACTCGGCCGAGCGTGAGTTCAAGCATAAAATCTATGCTTACGATGTTGATGGACGTATGGTGGCTTGTGCCCGCCGAAACATAAAATCGGCTATGATGGGCGATGTAATCTCGGTAGAGTGCCGCGATATAAAGGATTTCCAGGAGCCTGCCGAGCGTGCTGTGATGGTTGTGAACCCTCCCTACGGCGAGCGTCTTATGTCCGACAATCTGTTGCAGGTATATAAAGACCTGGGTGAGCGCCTGAAACACGCTTTCCAAGGTAATGAGGCTTGGGTGATAAGCAGCAGCTACGACTGCTTCGACCAGATAGGTCTTAAGGCATCGGCACGAATAGCTCTCTTTAACGGTGACCTCGACTGCGAATTCCGTAAATATGAGCTTTTCCAGGGTAAATATAAAGGATTCCGCGACGAGGGTAATAATCTTAAGAAGGATTTTGCACCACTCAAACGCAAGTCGCGTCTTACGGGCCTTGACGGGGAGCAAAAGGGTGCGCGTCGTCAGCCGGTGGATAGCGATGCACCCGATAGTGAGGCATCTGTGCGTCGTCGCCGCGAGCTTGAATCTTACTTTAAGACTCGTACTGCACAGCGTGTAAAATCCGAGCGTAATGAGCGTGAAAATAAGGATACCGAGGAGCGTGGCGGCTATCGTCGTGATAATCGTCCTGATAATCGTCGTGATAATCGTCGTGGCGAATATCGCGGAGAACGTCGAGGTGAACGTCGCAGTGAAGGCGGCTCAAGAAATGTGCGCGGCTGGGGTGGCGAGGATAAACCTCGTGACAAAGGTCGTCGTCCTTCGGGTGGTGAGCGTCGTGGCTCGGCACAAGGTGGTCGTCCCTATCTCAAAGGTGGAAAACGTGGCGGTAAAGGTAACAGTAACAGCAGTAAATAATAGAATAATAACGGGGAGTAGCGTGTTGCATAAAGAGAGTCACAAATGCTCCCACAATATAATAGTACAATGAAGATAATGCTTTTAGGCAGTGGCGGACGTGAGCACGCGCTTGCTTGGAAAATTGCGCAGAGCGCAAAGGTTGAGAAATTGTTTATCGCTCCCGGAAATGCAGGAACATCGGCAGTGGGCGAGAATGTAGCTATTTCGGTGTGCGATTTCGACGCAATAGCAGAATTTGTTCTCGAGAATGGAGTAAGTATGGTGGTCGTAGGCCCCGAGGACCCATTGGTAAAAGGTATATACGACTATTTCAAGGGCGATGAGCGCTTATCACACGTTGCTGTGATTGGCCCCTCACGTGATGCTGCACAGCTCGAAGGAAGCAAGAGCTTTGCCAAAGATTTTATGCAGCGCCATAATATCCCCACTGCTGCATACAAGGCTTTCGATGGTACACAGATTGAGGAGGCATATAAGTTCCTCGAGGGGCTTAATGCACCCTATGTGCTAAAGGCCGATGGACTTTGTGCCGGAAAAGGTGTGCTTATTCTGCCTACATTGGAGGAGGCAAAGGAGCAGTTGAAGGAGATGTTCGACGGTATGTTTGGCGACTCATCGGCAACAGTGGTTATCGAGGAGTTTCTCGATGGAATAGAGTGCTCGGTATTTGTGCTTACCGATGGCAAAGACTATGTTCTTTTGCCCGAGGCAAAGGACTACAAACGCATTGGAGAGGGTAACACAGGCCTTAACACAGGAGGTATGGGCTCAATATCGCCTGTTCCTTTTGCCGATGAGCAGTGGATGAAAAAGGTTGACGAACGCATTGTTCGCCCCACAGTAGAGGGTCTTGCTGCTGATGGCCTTCTTTACAAGGGTTTCATCTTCTTCGGTCTTATAAACGTGTGTGGCGAGCCTATGGTAATTGAGTACAATGTGCGTATGGGTGACCCCGAGACCGAGTCGGTGATGTTGCGTCTGAAGAGTGATATTGTAGAACTTTTCCAGAAGGTTGATGCCGGTACACTCGCAGGTACAAAAGCCGAGTTCGACGAGCGCACAGCAGTGTGTGTGATGCTTGTTTCGGGCGGCTATCCCGAGGCCTACGGCAAGGGATACGAGATGACAGGCTTCGAAAAGGTCGAGGATAGCATTCTCTTCCACGCCGGTACAGCACTGAAAGATGGTAAAGTGGTTACAGCAGGCGGTCGTGTCTTGGCTGTGTGCTCATACGGTAACAATCGTGCCGAGGCTTTGGAGAAATCTTTCCGCTCGGCTAATGCTGTCGAATTCGAGAAGAAATATTTCCGCAGTGATATAGGCTTCGACTTGTAAAACTTGTTAACGAAATAACAAAAATTGCTTTATAATAACAGTAATACGTTCCAGAAGAGATTTGTAACCGGCAGGTTTACTTTGACTATGCTGCTGGTTGGGGCGACATTGCTGTGGCTTATTGGAGTGTTAGGACGCGTTGCCATTGGCGAGGCGCCACACTCCTTTTTAAGTTTCTCTCTTCCGCTTTGGATGTGTGGTGCACTCTCTTTTGGGGTGTATATGGTAACTGCTCTTATCCTTAACTCATTTGTGATAATAGAGGGACGTACACCCTGGTTGGGTGGACTGTTTATGTGGCTCACTGCCTGCTCTCTTGTGCTGCAGTGTAACATCGCGGTAGCCTTGTCGGTGCTTGTTGCTGTGCTGTTGCTTGCGCTGCTTGTGGGTTGTTATCCTCGGGAAAATGTGCAGAAGTGGGTCTATTCGGCTTTTCTCTTTCTCTCGCTCGCGGTGCTGTTTTTGCCACAATATATATACTTGCTGCCACTCTTTTTTATATATATTGCAATGACGGGGGTACTTGGGGTAAGGACTCTCTTGGCTGCGCTTCTGGGTGTAGCAACGCCTCTATGGTGCCTTTATTGTTCTTCGCCGGTGTTTCCCGAGGTGTCATTGTTTTGCAAGGATGTTATGGGTGGCATCGACTCGGTGTTGAAGCTGACGTTTGAAGTTCCTGCATTGCCTTTTATGCTATCAATGGTGGTAGAGGCTGTCGTGCTTTTGTCGGCAGCAGTGGTTTTTGCAGGGAGCACAAGTCCGGCAAAGCCTCTTATGCGTCGTATGCTATTATTTGTTATATGCGCTAATATCTGCTTGTGGATTCTTAGTTGGTTTGTCAATGGGAGTATAGAAGTGCTGTTGGCTTGGCGTCTGCCCGGGTTTGCAATCTCTGTCGCTTACATCTTCTCGCTTCGATTTAATAAATTGTATAATATAGCTTTTTGGATATTTAATATAATGTGTATTGCCATTGCGGCAGTGTTTGGTGTATGGATTTGGATTTTTTAGTTGAATTTCTCAGTGCCTATGGCTATTGGGGTATGGGGGTTATGGCCTTTTTGTCGGGCTCGGTATTGCCTCTGACAAGTGAGGTCCTGTTGGTGATTCTTATGGGTATGGGTCTAAACACTTTTGGACTTGTTGTTGTTTCTACTATTGGAAATACCATAGGTGGCGTGACCTGTTACTACACAGGACGCCTTGTGACAAAGGAGAAGGTAGCACGTATTTTCAAGGTTTCCGATCGCCGTATGCATCAGGCCGATAGAATTATTCAGCGTTACGGTTTTTGGGCTTCGTTCCTCTCATTTGTTCCGCTTATTGGTACTGCTATCCTGCTCACGCTTGGTGTAATGCGTGTCGATACCGTCAAGGTTACATTGGTTATGATGGTGGGAAAATTTCTCCGTTATCTGCTTGTGGCCTTGTCTTATGTTGGATTTACGGGCTTATTCTCGTTTTTTTAATATCAATGATATAATGAAGCGTCTCTTACCGCTACTTTTGTTGCCTCTTTTGCTTGCCTGTTCGTCGGATAACAGTGTTGGCCGAGGTGTACTTGTCGTTACTGCCGAGCCTTACCGATATGTGGTTGAGGCTGTTGCGGGTGATGGCTGGAGGGTTGAGTCGCTTGTTCCAAAAGGGGATAACCCCGAGACATTCGACCCCACTCCGCGCGATATTGTCTCTCTGGCAAACAGCAGCGCCTATTTTATGGTTGGCGGCTTGGGGTTCGAGGATGCCTGGATGGATAGGTTTGCCGAGATGTATCCCAATTTGAAAATGTTCGATACATCAGAGGGTATTATAAGAGCCGATGGCGACCCGCATTTGTGGACTTCTCCAGATAATATGGCTCTCATAGCCAAGAATGTTTGTAGTGCCTTGTGCTCTATTGATAGTGCTAATGCCGATGGTTACCGCGCGCGTCTGCGAGCTCTTGACGAGAAGATTGCCGCCACAAATAGTTATATAGCGCAAAGGCTTGTCGCGCTCAAAGGAGATACTTTCCTGGTATTTCATCCCTCGCTGACATATTTTGCCCGTCTCTACGGCTTGCATCAGTTATCCATAGAGGAGGAGGGCAAGGAGCCTTCGGTAGCACATATAAAGAGCATTATCGACGAGGCTAAGAGACGCAGTGTGACGCTTGTACTTGTGCAGAGTGAGTTCGATAGCAAAAATGCTGTTACCATTGCTGGTGAGATTGGGGCGAGGGTCATCTCTATCGACCCACTGAACTACGATTGGCACACCGAGCTGCGCAAAATAGCCGATGAAATGGCTGAAAATAGAATCTCTCTGCTATGATAGAACTTAGGAATGTCTCTTTCTCGTATGGCACCAAGCCGCTGCTCGACAATGTGAATCTCACTATCGGGGAGCGCGATTTTCTTGGTATCGTAGGTTCTAACGGCAGCGGAAAAAGTACTCTTATAAAACTAATGATTGGGCTGCTTAAGCCACAACGGGGTACCATCGAGCGCCGACGCGCTGACGGCGCTGTTCCGGCTATAGGTTATCTTCCACAGTGTTCATCCATAGACCGCATCTTTCCTATGAGTGTGCGTGAGGCTGTGTCGCTGGGGCTTGTAAATAAAGAGAATTTCTTTAATCCTTTTGCTCGTATAGAGACTCGTTTG
>JAGCKB010000332.1 GCA_017647725.1 Bacteroidaceae bacterium | reverse complement strand
GCTATGCGCCCTTAAAATATAAATAAACATCCAATTTTTGATCTATAAAAAACTTGACGATATAAATTTAAACAGCTTCTAATATTTCTATGCATAACTTTTTTCAGCCATTTCTTGCACAGATAAATCTTTAGCGCTACTTTTGCCGCAGATTTCAATTACGGGGTGCCTAAGAGGGTGGCTTTTCAAATTGCCTAACCTCATCGAAAAGGCTGAGATCATACCCATAACCTGATCCGGATAATGCCGGCGTAGGGAATAGGCTATATGGCGTGGCCACACATATAGCTACACTGGAAAAATCCCCATTTTCCGTTTAACCGGGAGTTGGAGGATTTCTTTTTTTCTCCTGCTCCACAAAAAATTATTTGAAATTGCAATGAAAAAAAGAACATTGCTTGGCTGCTTTGTTACTATGGCAGCTACGGCCATCTGTGCACAGACACAGAAACACGAAAAGGACAGTTTGCAGAAATATGACCTGCAACAGGTGGAGATTATGTCGACAAGAGCTACCGAAACAACCCCTATTGCCTATACCAATATAGGGAGCGAGGAGCTTAAAAGACAGAATGTAGGACTCGACTTCCCCTATCTTGTGAGTATGACACCAAGCGCTATTACAACAAGCGATGCGGGAGCGGGAATTGGCTACACAAGCTTACGTATACGCGGTACCGATGGCACACGTATTAACGTAACAGCCAACGGAATACCCATTAACGATGCCGAGAGTCACACTGTATTCTGGGTCAATCTGCCCGACCTTGCATCATCGGTAAAGGATGTTCAGATTCAACGAGGTGTGGGAACATCTACCAACGGTGCCGGTTCATTCGGCGCAAGTGTCAATCTTCAGACGAGCAGTATGAGTATGCTGCCCTATGCTACGGTCAGCGCCTCGGCGGGTTCTTTCGGCACCAACAAGCAGACTGTAAAAGTTGGTTCAGGACTTTTGGGAGGTCATTGGACTATTGATGCACGACTATCCAACATCGCCAGTGACGGATATATCGACCGTGCATCAACCAAACTGAAGTCACACTATCTGCAGGCTGCCTACTATGGCGATAACACCGCTGTCAAGTTCATTACATTCGCGGGTGACGAGGAGACCTACCACGCTTGGAACTATGCCTCGAAAGAGGAACTTGCCGAGTATGGCAGACGCTATAACTCCTGCGGATATATGTATACCGATGACAAGGGAGTAGCGCACTACTACAACGACCAAACCGACAATTACATTCAAAAGAACTACCAGCTTCTTGTCGACCACCATTTTTCCAACAATCTAAGTCTGAATGTTGGTCTTCACTATACAAAGGGCGACGGTTACTATCAAGAGTATAAAACCTCGCGTAAATTGGTGGAATACGCTCTTCTACCCTTCGAGCATAATGGCGAGAATGTAAAAAAGAGTGACCTTGTACGCCGCAAAGCAATGGACAACCATTTTGGTGGCGGAATATTCTCACTAAACTATAAGAGCGACAAGGTTACAGCCTCTTTGGGCGGAGCGCTCAACCGTTACGAGGGCGACCACTTTGGCAAGGTTCTTTGGGTAAAGAACTACATCGGTGCTCTCGATGCTACTCACGAATACTACCGTAACAAAGGTACCAAGAACGATGGTAACATATACCTTAAAGCCGATTATCGTCTGACAAAAAACCTCAACGCATATGCTGATGTTCAATATCGCCACATCGACTATAAGATAGATGGTTGCAACGACAAGTGGAACGATGCCACAGGAGCACTGCAACAGTTGGCTGTAGATGAGGAATTCGATTTCTTCAACCCAAAGGCCGGATTATCGTGGCAGATAGACCGTAACAACCGTCTCTTTGGTTCGGTGAGTGTAGCCCATAAAGAGCCCACACGCAACAACTACACCGACGGCAAACTCATAGAGCACCCCACATCCGAACGTCTCACCGACTATGAGTTGGGATACACATTCGGCAACAGTTGGCTGCACGCAGGTGTAAACCTCTATTATATGGACTACAAAGACCAGCTTGTACTCACAGGAGAGCTTAACGAGATTGGAGAGCCAATGGCAAAGAATATCCCTGACAGCTACCGCGCAGGAGTGGAGCTGATGGCAGGAGTGCAGCTCCCCTTCGGACTATCGTGGGAGGCAAATGCAACGCTCAGTCGCAACCGCATAAAGAACTTTACCGAAGTGCTTTATGACGACGACACCTACGAGCGCTGGGAGATTAATCACGGAGAGACACCAATATCATTCTCACCCGATGTAATTGTAAATAACACCATCGGATACAGCTATAAAGGTGCATCATTATCGCTTCATACACAATATATTAGCAAACAATATATGAGTAATGCACATCAGAGAGAGCATCTGCTCGATGCCTATTTTGTGAGCAACCTCTATGCCTCATACAGTTTCAAACTTAGGAGCACAAAAAACATAACAGTAGGTGTAAACATATATAACCTATTCAACGAAGAGTACGAAAACAACGGATATGCCGGAAGCGGATACTACACCGATGCAAACGGAGTAAAAAACCGTTACAACTACGCCGGCTACGCAGCGCAGGCAGGAACAAACTTTATGGGACACGTTACGATAGAGCTATAAACTAATGGAACAGTATATCGAGATTTTAGGAACAGCAGTGGGACTCATCTACCTGTGGCAAGAGTATCGCGCAAGCATATACCTGTGGATAACAAGTATAATAATGCCTGCAATATACCTGTATGTCTACTACCAAGCCGGGCTATATGCCGATTTTGGGATAAACATATACTATCTTGTGATAGCTCTGTACGGTTGGCTTGCCTGGCGATATAATTTCAGTCTGCGAGGCAAAAGAAAAGAGAGCAAAGAGCTATCTATCAGCCACATAAGACAGGGAGTTATTATACGTCTTGCCATACTCTTTCTTGCTGCCTGGGCAATAATCTCGTATATACTCATACATTACACAAACAGCACAGTACCCTTCACAGACGCATTCACCACTGCTCTGAGCATTGTCGGTATGTATATGCTTGCCCGCAAATACATAGAGCAATGGTGGGTGTGGTTGGTTGTAGACATTACAAGCTGCGCATTATACTTATACAAAGAGCTATATTTTACCGCAGCTCTATATGCACTTTACGCAATAATCGCTATCTTTGGCTATCGTAAATGGAAGCAACTGATGAACAATGAAAAACATTGATGCTGTAATATTGGCAAACGGCGACTACCCCACAGCCGAGGTTCCACTGCACATACTGCAAGAGGCACCATATATTGCGTGCTGCGACGGCGGCGCCAACAGATATTTTGCAAATGGCAAAATACCCGATGCTATAATAGGCGACGGCGACTCACTCGCACCCGAATACCGCGAAAAACACCCACATCTGCTGCATTGCATAACCGAACAAGAGAGTAACGACCAGACAAAGGCAATTCGTTTCCTCTTGTCGCAAGGCAAGCGCAATATTGCCATTGTGGGTGCAACAGGGCGGCGCGAAGACCACACATTGGGCAACATCAGCCTGCTCATCGAGTATGCTCGCGCAGGTGCCAACATACGCACATACACCGACTACGGAGTATTCATTCCCTGTAACGGCGACAGCACTATAGATACAACAGCGGGGCAACAAATTTCAATATTCAATTTTACCGCAAGAGACTTTGCTGCCGAGGGACTACGCTACCCTATTTTCGACTTCACCAATTGGTGGCAGGGGACGCTTAACGAAGCTATAGCAGACAAGGTAACAATAAGGGCCACAGGCGAATATCTACTGTTCATAAACTACAAATAATATTTTAATCGCTCTACAAAAGTCAAATTTTGTAGAGCGATTAAAATATATTGGTGTCCGATAAAACTTTTTCAGTCTCTCATTTAGAAGCTTCTTAACAGCAAGAGACACTTACAACGCTTATAGCAACTGTTCAAAAAGCCGATACATTACGTGTGCGGAAGGATTCTCGAGCCTTACGCACATATAATTTTATGACATCATCGGGTAATGAAGACGAACGCACGTACGCCCTCGTTGCATCGGGAAATTTTGCAAGAGCAGTAGCCAACAGCCAATCGACTGCCATACGCACATAATAGGGCGAGGCCCCCTGCACCGTCCCCATCTGCGGATGTTCAGGACGTCCTTTAGCGCTCCTGTAGTGCGATATAATTACTGAAAAATCTATCCTTTCAATCTGCTCGAATACCTGTCCCAACCACTCATCATCGATAAAATAACACATCGATGCCACAATAGCAAAGCGCACCTCGAACTCGCGCTTCGAAGCAAACCAACGCAAAAGAAAATTCCACAACGACTGCTTGCCGGCACGCCCCATCCACTTTGCATTTGCGCAGAAAGAGTCGCACACCGCCCAATTATCGAGCACAGGAATATAGCGTTCAAGCATCATCAGTCTCTCTTCAAGACGGCATTTCTGCAGGTTTATCAGAAACCCCCAAATAACCGTCTCCTCATATGTAAGAGAAGCAGCCGCAGACTGCTCAAAGCGAGTTATAGAGTCGACTCCGCCCTCTTTCGAGAGCCTCTTTGCCACCTGTTTCATCTCGGGGGTATGCAGTCCGAGCACCCTGCGACAAGGCAGAGCATTTATCACCCTCAAATGCCCTTCGCGGTAACGCTTATCTGACAAAAAGCGCTCGCTAACCAATGGAGCAAGAATATCCTCAATCATTTTTCACACACTGCAAATGCCACATTTTATGTCCCAAAAAGGTGGTAGGATTAACACGTCTAAAGCCCAATGAGGAATATAACGCCTCGGCAGCGGGATTTTCAACATCCACCAACAGACCAACTCGCTCGAACCCTGCCTTAAAAGCTCTCTCCCGCATTGCGCAAAGCAATCTGCTACCAATGCCGCATCCACGATACTGCGGCAGCACTGCAAGCGAATCGATATAAAACTCACCGGCTGCGGTCTCATCCTCAATATCAAGTGTACGACCACTTTTTTCGATAATGAGAGCCTGCAGAGGAGCACGCAGTTCATAGAGACGTGCACCATCGTAACCAACAATAGCACCCACAGCCTTTCCGTCAACCTCGGCTATAAGAGCGTTGCAATAGCTATACTGCGCATCAGTACGTGATGCGAGTTCTACAAAAATCTCGTACAGCGGATGCTTTTCATCGTAATGAAGCGCCATACATACGACAAGCCCAACGAAAGGAGCATCATCGGCAACAGCCTCTCTTATTATAATTTTATTATTCATTTTGATTATATTTTCTAAATCGTCTGTTTTCAAAAAACGTAAGCTATAGAAATTATTTCAAAAAATCGGGAGCACTTTCAAGTACAACCTTTTTGTGTGTAAAAGGGTGTTCAAAAGCAATTTGCGAGGCGTGTAACATCAAGCGTTTATCGGGCAAGCCATATAGTTCGTCACCCACAATAGGAGTGCCGAGCCCCAAGATATGCGCACAATGCACACGCAGCTGATGAGTGCGTCCCGTAAGAGGTTGCAGCTGTGCCACAGCACACTCTTTCCCATTATTATCGCAAGTTGACACGATAGAATAGAGAGTTACGGCCTCCTTGCCATTTGCCACATCTACCATCTGACGCGGACGGTGCATATAGTCGGGCAATAGAGGGAGTGATATTTGTCCCTCCTTATTTTTTGGAACAGCCGACAATAGCGCCATATAAGACTTTTGGACCAAACGACGTGCAAAGAGCGACTGCATCGCCTTAAAAGCCTCTACCCCCTTTGCCGCCACCAAGATTCCCGAGGTTGACATATCCAGTCGGTGCGCCACGAAAATATCCTCTCTGTCAAAATGGCACGCGAGCCACTCCTGTACCGAGCGTCCACCAACCTTTCCGGGCACCGAGAGCATCCCCGATGGTTTATCAACCACAATAAGCCAATCATCCTCGTACAAAACAGGAATATCGGCAAAGCGCTCCCCCGCCTCCTCTAAAGAGGATTTTTCTACATCCAACCCTTGTAACATAAACGCAAGTATAGGCTCACACTTCCCCTTACACGACCCATAGAAGCAGCCATCGCGACGAACCTCGCCTACAGGCGAGGCGCCCAACCAAAATTCGGCCATACAGATAGGCTGCAAGCTGTTTTTGTAGGCATATTGCAGTAGTTTAGGCGCAGCACACTCCCCTGCCCCTGCTGGGGGGATGCAGCCTCGCTGCTCGGCGAAAATTTGCAGCAGAGTGCGGCTCTCGCCCCTCGCATTTAGCATCACGAATTGCGAGAAGAGCCACTCTTGCAACGATGCCGAACGACGTTTACGCTCCTCTTTAAGTCTCTCAACAACACTTTTTACAGAGTTAAAAAGAGCCTCAGCCTCGGCAATCTTTTCGCTCCACATTTTAGTGCATCGTTTAAGTTCGGCCTTGCGATACTGACTATCGCGCACAAGCAGCGCCTCTTCCTCGGGTGTCATATTCCCCTCGCTGCGCATCTTATCGCGCAATATTTTGGCCTGTCTGTTATCCTCGCGCATCAGCGCAAGCTCACTCTCGGCCTGTTTACGGCAGATTTCCAAACGGTCAAGTGCCTCTTTATAATCGCTACTGTTACAAATAGCAGCAATACGTATATTTATATCTGAAATCTCACCCTCCTCGCGTTTAAAATAGCCATCGGGATTTAAAAAATCGAACACAGCCGGGACAAATCCCTCCTGCACATTGCTTCCACACAACAGTCCCGAGAATGCGGCAAGATACCCCAAGCATCCGCAAGCATCGCGCACCACAAGCACACCGAACATCTTACCTTCGGCAACCTCGGTAGCAAAATCCTTGCGTCCCGATATATAGTTCTTTACCTCATCGGCTGCGATTTGACACAGCTGATGAGGATTATAATGAAAAGGATTATTGAACCGCTCAGGCGGTTCAATAATCCTAATATCTGCAGTAAAACGATGAAGAGGTTCCATTAATTTTTGTAGAGAACATCCTTACTCTCTTCGAACCCGCCATCGAACTCATTATTCTCAATGGTTACATTTACAACCTTTTCGAAGAAGAAACGACGGTTGTTCCAATGGAACGGTTCAAAATCACTGTTCTGAATAATTTTATTGCCTCTGAAAACAAGACCATCAAGCGACTTTGCATATACTATGGGAGCATCGAAAGTCTCGAATATATTATTCTCAATTACAACACCTTTACCCTCGCCACCGTGGAAATATTTTGTTTGCTGAGCAAGGTTGGGTATTTCGGGATATATCGATATTATTCCGTTGGTAAACTGGAACATATTTGTAAGAGAATTTACAAAGCGGTTATTGCGGATGACAACGTCACGACAAGCTCCCGTCTCGAACCAGCCATTACAGTCGCCACAAAGCAAAATGGCAGTTCCCGATGTGTGGTCAAAGAAGTTATTCTCAACAACAGTGCGTTTGGGAGTACTGAAGAGCGTTCCGCGAGCACGATTGTTACGTATTGTATTATTGGCAAAAAGCACCTCGGGAGTCCACTCCAAGTTTTCTATTCCATAATTGCCGTTTGCAATATCCTGTGGCAATGCCTTCTCAAACTTAATCTTAAATTCCTTGCAGCCTGCTATTTGCTCCTTGTCATAGGGGGCAATCTCCACAACTCGATTACCCTCGGTAATCTCCATAACATCGGAGCGTACAAACTGTACACTGTCACCGGCACCACCCCAATAGAAACCATAAGCCTGACCGTGCATATAACGTCCCACAAGAGTATAATCATCGAGGCGCTCTCTCACGCGCAGATAGGTACCGTGAATATTTATTGCATCGTCCATCATACCCTCATAAAGTCCGTTAACCGACTTTACAGTACCTTTACAAGCCGAGAAGTGTGTAGCATCGGCCTGTGTGGTAAAATAACGCTCGTTGCTGCGTGTAGCCACCTGAAAGCCATCAAGAGTAAGATTCTCGCTCACTTGTGCCAAAAGTCCCATACCCTCGGAATAATAGACAGTAACACCCTTAATAGTCACATCTTTACACTCCGAGACAAAGATTCCGGGAGTAGGACGTGCGTATGTACGCATTGCAACAACTGTACCGGGAACAAGACGGGCATCGCGCCACGGAGCACGAATAACGCGAGGTTCAATCTCCTCGACATTATGAACACCTACCCAAATGTCGCTTGTACGATAAACAAGATGCCTTGTCTTTCCGTCGAAAGCAATACCTGCCGAAGGTGTCATCTCCCAATTACTGCCGTATGTAACCAATCGGCCATCTACGATTATATAGTTTGCGTATGGTGCTATGCGATAGGTAATAAAACCGTTCTCTGTATCATTTTCTATAACTTCTACCTGTGTAATCTGGGGTACACGAGTATCAATGCCGATAAAATCCAAAGTACAATTCTCACAACCTATCATAGCAACGGGAAGCATACGTCCGTTCATATAAAAATCGGCACGACGAGCATCCATCCCATCGTCTTCGGCTTTGAGAGTAAGATTTTTCACACCCTCGAGAACAACAGCAACCTTTTTGGGATTATCCTGGTCGTGGTTCGAAATATAATACTCGCGCACGTTGGCACTATCGGGATAAAAATCGTAATCTCCACCCTCGAGCAACAACACAGCAGGACTTCCGTTACACTCGGCCTTGATTGTCGCTATTGCAGCAGCAACCTCCTCGGTCATATCCTCGCCCGTACCGGGAACAATACCAAAATCTGCAGCACGATAAACCTTCGGACCGCAAGCGGTAAGCATAAGCGCAGCAAAAGCAATTGAAAAAATACGTTTCATAGTTTAAAGTCACTTAATTATCATTTTTCGCGAAGATACTAAAAAAATGTCATATTGTCATAAAGTAGCCAAAATAAATACAAAACAAGAGACTTTTCACACATTGGCACACTTTTTGTATATAACCATGAAAAGAGAGAAACTTTTTCTTATTTATATAATAGAAGATTGCCATTTTATTGTTATCTTCGCAGAAATTTACAATTTCAGAAACTTAAAAGAATAACTACAACTTAAATACATAATGGGATTTAACGAATTTATAAGTAAACTTTTTGGAAACAAGGCAAGCCGCGATGCACGCGAGATTAAGCCTTGGGTAGATAAAGTAAAGGCTGTCTACCCCCAGATATCAGCACTCAGTAACGATGGACTGCGTGAGCGTTCGGCAACTCTTAGAACCAAGATTCAAAGCACAGTAATCGAGGAGCGTCGTAAAATAGCCGAGCTCAAGGAGAGCATCGAGAGAACCGATATTGACAAGCGCGAGAGTATATTCAACCAGATAGACAAATTAGAGAAAGAGGTTCTTGAGAAACTCGACAAGGCACTCGACGAGGCACTGCCCGAGGCATTTGCCATTGTTAAAGACACAGCACGCCGTTTCGCCGAGAACGAGGAGACAATAGTAAAGGCAACACAATTCGACCGCGACCTTGCCGCAAAATTTGATTTTGTACGCATCGAGGGCGACAATGCAATATACAGTAACCATTGGACAGCTGGTGGCAACGACACCAAGTGGGATATGGTTCACTACGATGTTCAGTTGTTCGGTGGTGTTGTGCTTCACAAAGGTAAGATAGCCGAGATGGCAACCGGTGAGGGTAAGACACTTGTAGCCACCCTTCCCGTATTCTTGAACGCGCTCACCGGCAACGGAGTTCACGTGGTAACAGTGAACGACTACCTTGCCAAGCGTGACTCGGAGTGGATGGGCCCTCTTTATATGTTCCACGGACTCAGCGTCGACTGCATCGACAAGCACCAGCCCAACTCAGAGGCTCGTCGTAATGCCTACCTCGCCGATATCACCTTTGGTACCAACAACGAGTTCGGTTTCGACTACCTTCGCGACAATATGGCAATGCAGCCCGACGACCTTGTACAGCGCATACACAATTATGCAATTGTCGATGAGGTCGACTCAGTCCTTATAGATGACGCACGTACCCCCCTTATCATCGCAGGTCCCGTACCCCGTACAGCCGACCAGATGTTCGAGGAGTTCCGCCCCATAGTAGAGCGTTTGGTCGAGGTACAAAAGAAACTCGCCACCGAATACCTTGCCGAGGCACGTCGCAAGATATACTCCGAGAACAAGGACGAGGTAGCCGAGGGTTACGTATCGCTATTCCGCAGCCATAAGGCACTTCCCAAGAACAAGCCCCTTATAAAACTTCTGAGCGAGCCCGGAGTAAAATCGGGACTCCTAAAAGTCGAGGAGTATTATATGGAGCAGAACAACAAGCGTATGCCCGAAGCTGTTGAGCCCCTCTACTTTGTCATTGACGAGAAGAACAACAGCGTCGACCTTACCGATAAAGGTATTGAGCTTATCACCGGAAACTCACAAGACCGCGAATTCTTCGTGCTCCCCGATATTGCCACACAAATGTCCGAGCTCGAGAACAGCAGTCTCACCAACGAAGAGAAACTCGACCTCAAAGACAAGATGCTTGCCGACTATGCAGTAAAATCGGAGCGCATCCACACCATAAACCAGCTTCTCAAAGCCTATACAATGTTCGACCGCGACATCGAGTATGTTGTAAGCGAAGATGGCAAAATCAAGATTGTAGATGAGAAGACAGGACGTATTATGGAGGGTCGCCTCTACTCCGACGGTCTGCACCAGGCTATCGAGGCCAAAGAGCGCGTAAAGGTAGAGGCTGCATCACAGACATTCGCCACAATTACCCTGCAGAACTATTTCCGTATGTATCACAAGCTATCGGGAATGACCGGTACAGCCGAGACCGAAGCAGGCGAGTTTTGGGATATCTACAAGTTGGATGTGGTAGTAATACCCACCAACCGTCCCATTGCACGTAACGATATGAACGACCGCATCTACAAGACCAAACGCGAAAAGTACAAAGCCGTTATCGAGGAGATTGAGGCACTTGTACAGCAAGGTCGTCCCGTTCTTGTGGGTACAACATCGGTCGAGATTTCCGAGATGCTGAGCCGTATGCTCACAATGCGCAAGATACAGCACAACGTCCTCAATGCCAAGCTACACCAGAAAGAGGCCGACATTGTAGCAAAGGCCGGTCTTTCGGGAACAGTGACCATTGCCACCAACATGGCAGGTCGTGGTACCGATATCAAGCTAAGCGACGAGGTTAAGGCAGCAGGTGGTCTTGCCATCATCGGTACCGAGCGCCACGAGTCACGTCGTGTCGACCGTCAGTTGCGCGGACGTGCCGGACGTCAGGGAGACCCCGGTTCATCGGTATTCTTCGTATCGCTCGAGGACAATCTTATGCGTCTGTTCGGTAGCGACAAGATTGCCAAGCTGATGGACAACAAGTACGTTGGTATGGCCGATGGCGAGATGATTGAGAGCAGCCTTATGACCAAGCAGATAGAGCGTGCACAGAAGAAGGTAGAAGAGAACAATTTCGGTATACGTAAGCGTCTGCTCGAATATGACGACGTAATGAACAAGCAGCGTACCGTAATCTATACCAAACGCCGTCACGCCCTTATTGGAGAGCGCATCGGTATGGACATTGTAAATATGATATGGGATCGTTGCTGCAACATCGCCGAGAACTTCCCCTACGACGATGCAAAGCTCGAATTCCTAAGAGTATTGGCAATGGAGCTACCCTTCGCCACACAAGAGGAGTATGACAAACTCGACCCCGAGTCTCGTGCCGAGAAGTGCTTCGATGCCGCTATAGAGAATTTCAAGCGCAAGACCGAGCGTATGGCAAGCACCGCCCAACCCAACATCGAGTACATATACCAAAAGACCGAGGGCAAGGATGGCATTGTATCGGTACCCATCACCGACGGTCGCCTGCTATACAATATCCCCGTAAGCATTGTAAAAGCCTACGAGACACAGAGCAAAGAGATTATAAAGTGCTTCCAGAAGGCAATTCTGTTGCACACCATCGACAATGCCTGGAAAGAGAATCTTCGCGACCTCGACGAGCTCAAGCACTCGGTACAGAATGCAAGCTACGAGCAGAAAGACCCTCTGCTTATCTTCAAGCTCGAATCGGTAAATCTGTTCGACAAGATGGTAACAAAGATTAACGACCAGACAGTTTCTATCCTCACACGCGGACAGATACCGCAGATAGACCCTGCAAGAGTGAACCAGGCACCACAGCCCGAGCGTCCTCGTCAGCAGCAACATTACAACGAGATAAAAGCTGACCTCAACGACCCCAACCAGCAAGCAGCAGCACAGAACGATACACGTTCGATGCGCCGTGAGCCGGTACGCGTTGAAAAGACCGTAGGCCGTAACGATCCCTGCCCCTGCGGTAGCGGTAAGAAGTTCAAGAACTGTCACGGTAAAAACCTCTAACAGGCAGCAACTGTTAATAGAGAGACAACGAAAATTTTACAAACCAACAAAAGCGCAGCAATATGTTACTAAGCAAACAATCGGACAGCAGTCTGCGAAAAGCCATAGAGACGATGGTTAAGCAATTTGTCACAACCGAAACAACCACAATAACCGATTTTCATTTCCACGTGAATATAGAGAACGGTTATATGGAAATTTTCGATGACAATGACAACACACTCGCAAGTGCACACATTAGCGAGTGGGAGAATATGAATCAAGAAAACTGCTACGACGAGATAGAAACAGTGCTGCGCGGCAAACTCACAGAAATGCAAAAGGCAGGAGTTCTCGACAATATGAACATCCTAAAGCCCTACTCTTGTCTGCTTGTCGACGATGACAAAGAGACAATAGTCGACCTTTTATACGTCGATGACGATACATTCATCATCAACGACGACCTTATGAAAGACTTCGACAAAGAGATGGACGAGTTTCTGAAGAAATTGTTGGAGGAGTAACATTCTCTATACCTTGAAAATATTAGAGCCTCAAGACTTTTACAGTTTTGAGGCTTTTTTACGTTATACAAACTGCCCACTGTTCTAAGTTGGTAAATATTTAACTCTATTGGTATCCGGTAAAACTTTTTCAGTCTCTCATTTAGAAGCTTCTATATGATTTTTTTTAGAAATTTAAACAGCTTCTAATAATTTAACTCATTACGTGTAGGGGCGATTTCCAATCGCCCGCCACCCTTGTTTATGTTCATTGACGCGCATAGCGAAATCAAGAAAGTGTGCCCGGCAGTTGCCGAGCACACTTCCTTTTAATCAGCTAATATATTATTATACCTTAATTATATTAGGGAGCTACATTTGTATAAATAATAGTTTTTCCACTATTATTGACAACCTTGGCAGCTGTCTTACCATTAAAATCAATCTCCTTAACTGTAGCACCGGCCTCAATTACAATAGTAGGTTGGTACGAGCCGTGGAAAGTAGGATTAACAGTTATCTTGTCAACAGTACCACCCTCAATCTTCAAGTAACCACCCTGCTCTTTGAAAGTAGCAGTTACAATCTCGGCAATGTGGGCATCACCAGTGATCGTTGTTTTAGCGTGCTCATAGTTGTAGATTCTGCCATACTCACCACCGTCAATTACCGACTCGGCAAGATTTACAAAAGCACAATCGAAATAATCGTTAACTACATAACCATTCTGGTTAATATAGTAGCCATTAGAATCCTTGGGACCATCAATTTTAACATTCTTGAAAGTACAATTCTTTAACACATTCTTTCCGTATAAGAAAGCAGCAATTGCAATATATCTATTATTGTTCTTTATAGCCCATTTGCCGTTAATGGTGAGATTGTCAACAGTAACATTCTCCAGTTCATTATTAGGCAAACCTGTTGCATATACACCAAACGAGAGATAACCAATTTCACCGGCAAAAGTTACATTCTTGTATGTTAATTTAGTATCAGAATTCTTCTTTACGCCAAACTCGGCAGAATAGTCCAGATTATTAAATACGAAGTCCTTGTCCTCGATTGTTGTATTACTGTCGTATATGTAAAGATAACCGTTGTTGGTATTGATATCATCGTTATAAGAGGGGTCTATCTTTATTGTGAAAGAGCTATTGGGAGTAATGGGGTCGTTAGAAAGCACCTGACCGACAATATTTGTACGCCAGTTACGCTCTACGGGAACAGCCGAAAGACCTGCATCGAAGACAATTTCGTTGCCAATCTCGTCGTTAAATACAAACGACATCTCGTGAGTACTTCTCTCGTTAGCCAAGATATATGACATTGAAAGATACTCGAACTCATCCTTAGTGCCATCATCGTCGATATCTACCATAAGATACTCCTGGGGATTGGTACCTGCTGTAGGAAGATTTGCCGAAGCATACTCTATATCAACACTACCACTGGTCTCCCCTGTCTTCAAATCCAACACATTGGGAACATCCTTAATGGTTGCAGCCGATTGAGTCACTTTGAAGCCCAATTTATCGGCCATATCAACCTCATAGAGATAAGAACCTACGTTTACCTGAGCAAAGGGACGTTTCAGTACCACCTCTTTCTTGAAATTCAATGAATTTACGGTGAAGGTCTCTGTTGCAAAGAACGCATCACGTGTCTCATCGTTGTTATTTCCCGAGTAGTCTACTGTCAGCTCCATACCATCAGATATAGTATAAGCTGAACAAGCCGAATTCTGTGCCCAGAACACAGCTGTATAAGTTTTGTTGTAAAGCAAAGGCAAAGATACCTCGTGACCGCTCTGAACATCTTTAAGGCCTGTCACAGTCTGTTTCTTTACAACTGCATTACCATCGGCGTCATATACAGCATATACAAGCTGGTCTACTCCGCTTGCATCGCTTATGGCGCGTGTAGCCAATCTATCCTCTAGCGAGAGGACAAACCCTGCTTGGACACTATTTCCCTGTCCAAGAGAAGAAGAGTCATCGTTTGAACACGATACGGCAATAGCTGCTATTGCCATCAAACTGAATAATTTAAATAGTTTCATGTTTTAAAAGAATTTAATAATTAAAAATGTTTGGTAATATATTTTTACAGTTAAAATATCAAATTGTGGTCGCCACCATAATTGGGATTTATAAATGTTCCGTTTGCCGACTCATCGGTTAAGAAATTACCATATATTTTTGTATGGTGACTTCTTTTTATGGGCAATGTTATTGGCTTCGATATTATCAGTTCGTACCCATTGCTATCATAGACACCAAACTGCACAGTAACCGAAGAACCATCGCTTCTCGCAAACTGATAATCGAAACCCATTGTCACCTCCGACTCGTTCAATTTCCTTAAATTAGATTCAAACATCACTCCAAGAGAGGAATCGACCGGCTTATCGGAATGTATGCTGTATATATTGGGCATAAAGCCAACGTAATAAAACACCACCTTGTAATCCTCTATATTTATAGCGCGCGAATGGGCATCATAGGAATGTTGCCCACTCTCTTCCGAGGCAGTGCGCTCGGCCTCTTTTTTTATAAAATCTATTGCATCCTTGGTAATAAATTCAAATTTGGCAAGAGGGCGCTGCATCGTAATGGCAAGCGTATCGGGCAGACGCTCGACAATGTCGGCCACAAGGGATATGTTATTTACACCCTTGAAGGCATCGCGATAATCGCTGTCGGCCACATATCTTCCTTGCAAGGCGATTCCCGAGAAATCGGAGGCATCGTAGAAATGAGTATCGCCGTCGGTCTTTATCAAATCCGACCACACCATAATGCTATAGTCGCCGGGAAGAACATCAAGCAGCACCTCGTGGTTGTAGCCCAACGATATATCTTTGGTAAAGACAAACTCCTGGACATAGTTGTCGGCCGAGTGCTTC
>JAGCKB010000331.1 GCA_017647725.1 Bacteroidaceae bacterium | reverse complement strand
GCCTTGGCAATTATAGAACGCATAGTCGCCTATGCTTATAACACAGCTTGGAATTTCAATGCTTGAAAGGCCGTAGCAACTATAGAACGCCCACTCACCTATGCTTGTAACACTGCTTGGAATTTCAATGCTTGTAAGGTCGTAGCAATAATAGAACGCACTCTCGCCGATGCTTGTAACACTATAATTGATACTATTGTAAGTAATACTTGCGGGAATAGTTACTGCACCGGAGTATTTGATACCACTGCTTGTTACCTCAACTGTTTTATTATCTTCCGATAAAATATTGTAGTAAATACCATCAACTTCAAAATCGTGGGCATTAACGACAATACTACAAAGCAACAGCAGTACTGCTAATAATGGTTTAAACAATTGTTTCATAATACTATGAGTCTTTAAATTCAACTAATATCTATTTGAAAAATAAAACTTATGGTCTCACAGAAGTTCTTTGGTTATAGGCACAAAAAAAAGACGTGAGACTTGTCGCCTTACGTCCATCAATTTTTAGGCATCGCCAAACGCTTTACCAAACGAACTATAAAAAAAACAATATTCCAATGCCGTAGAATATACGCTTAGTTTATGCGCAGAAAGCACATAAGCGGTATATACACAGAATGAGCATTGATTGCTTCGACCCTTGGTCTTAAATTTTGGCGAATTTACAAATTGGGACTTTAACTAAATTCTTTCTTATGTCGATGTATTTCTCCTCATCGACATTACAAAGGTAGTAAGAATGAGCGAGATAAACAATGCTTATAACATTTCTTATTTTATTTGTATGGTAAATCTTGAATGTTTGCTACAATATTGCATTTCTATACAATAGGGGTTTGTTTTACGAATCCACTATCGCTCGGTTAAATAAACAAGTTTATTTTGCTCTCGCTTAATCGTGGCTTTGCCATAGGTTTATGTCTTCAATCATAAGGCAGAGTTTGTGTTTCTCTATTTTTTGTAGAGACGGGCGGCGTGTGGCAAAAAAAAAGAGGCCGAAGCCTCTTTTTTATGATACTATTTCAAGAAATAATCGACCGTTGTTACCACTCGAATTTTCTTTAATTGTGGGGTATTCTGGTCACTTGTTATACTGAACTGCCCCTGATTGGCCTGTCTTATACCGCCCAATTTACTCTTCGAGTCGTCGGCAAATTTCTGTGCCACCGCACGCGCATTACGTGTAGCCTCCTCAATCATCTCGGGTTTAAGGTCATTAAGAAGAGTAAATTCAAACTCTGTCTGATAGCGATAATCCTGCCCGATGGCAACACCCTGTTTCATCAGTTCGGACATACTGTTCATCAGTGTCATCACCTTATCGACCTTTGACGATATGACAGTGACCACCGACTCCACCTGATAGCGGTACTTTATATTTTCAGGAGTATAGGATTGTGCCTCTCGGTCGGTTACCTTAGGAGCCGAAAGTATTATCTCTTCGCTCGATATTCCATTCTTTTGAAGAAACGACAGAATGGTATTTTTGTTCCTCTCTACTGTATTATATAACTCGTCGAGATTATTTCCGACACAATTATACGGCAGAGGCCAAACAACCTTATTTGCCATTACATCGCGCTCGGCAAGACCTTTTACAGTGACATAACGGTCTTTGTCGGCCATTTTCTCTATACTGCCACCTACGCAGTTTCCAAGCACGCACAGTCCAATCATCACACAAAGGCCTATGCCCAATAGTTCAAATTTCTTCATTGCACTTTCTTTAAAATGGTTATGCGAATATACTGTTTTTCTTCGAGGAACAACAATTACCCTTATGAACAAACAACAAATCAGGAACTTTTTGTGTCAAAAGAAAGATAAAATCAGCCATTATGCGCTGCACTTGCCGACGAGTAGTTGCGCCACGCATCGAGCAGTGCACAAAAATCACTCGGCAGTTGCGAATCGAAATGCATCATCTCCTTTGTTACGGGATGCACAAATCCCAATGTCTTGGCGTGCAGTGCCTGACGCGGGCAGGCCTTGAAGCAGTTTTTTACAAACTGGCTATACTTGTTAAATTGCGTGCCACGCAGAATTTCATCGCCGCCATAGACATCGTCGTTAAAGAGGATGTGTCCAATGTGCTTCATATGCACACGAATCTGATGTGTGCGTCCCGTCTCAAGATTACACTCTATCAATGAGACATAAGAAAGAGGTTCAAGTACTCTATAGTGCGTAACAGCGTGTTTACCAATAGTATCGTCGGGAGATACACACATCTGCAATCGATTACGAGGATTGCGGGTGATATTCCCCACAACAGTGCCCGTTGTCTCTTTTGGCACTCCCCACACAAGGGCGTTATATGTTCGTTGGGTAGTTTTATTAAAGAACTGCTGCCCCAAGAATGCCTTCGCGTATGCAGTCTTTGCTATGACTAAAAGCCCCGAGGTATTCTTGTCGATGCGGTGCACAAGCCCCACCTGCGGGTCATTAGGGTCGAACGAGGGGTTATCTTTCAGATGCCACGCAACAGCATTAATGAGTGTACCGTGACTGTTTCCGCATCCCGGATGAACTACAAGCCCTGCCGGTTTATTAACCACCATAAGCACATCATCCTCGTAAACAATATCAAGCGGAATATCCTCGGGCACAATGGTACTATCGTACTCGGGACGATTCATTGTTATGGTAATTTCATCAAGAGGCTTTACCTTGTAATTACTTTTTACAACCTTTCCGTTTACGGCAATATTGCCGGCATCGGCAGCTTGCTGTATCTTATTGCGTGAGGTGTTTGCCAAATGGTCGATAAGAAATTTATCTATGCGCACCGGCGACTGTCCTTTGTCGGCAACAAGATGTATCTGACGCATCGGCAGCTCGCCGACCTCCCCACCCTCGAGTTCATCGAACTCGGCAAGTTCGTCATCAAATTCAAGCAGAATATCTTCGTCCAACATACTCCAATTCAAAGAATTCTTATTCAAACCAAGACTCGTCTATTATAGGCTCGTCAGCCTCTTTATCCTCTCCGCTGCCGATAACGAGCACTACTGTAGAACCTGCGGGAATAGAACCTCCGTTGCGCAACGTATCTTTTCCCATCATAAGCGAATAGACCCAATCCTTCTCGCCTTCGACCTGAATACTTGTTCCTAACTTAAAGCCCGCAGCTCGCAGACGCGCCTCAGCCTCTCGCAGCGAGCAGTTGTCTATTACATCGGGAATCACCTGCATAGGAACGTGGCTCGAACTCATTGTAAGTTCAATCTTACGACCATTCTTTACATTTGCATTAGCAAGCGGGCGTTGTTCGAGAACCTTATCGGCATCGACACCCTTAACATATTTATAGTCAACAATCTCGAAATCGAGTTTTTTTGCACGTAAGACCTCGGCAGCATCGCCAAGTGGCATTCCACACACATCGGGAACAGAAATCACCTTCCCATGCTCGGTATAGCCATCGAGCCACGCAAGGGCTATAAACGGTACGGCAATCACCACTGCCAACATCGCCAAAAGATTTATTCCTAATAATTTCTTATTGTCCATTTTATTTTATTCTTATTTTACTCGTATAGCAGCTTCTAAATTAATTTTCACGTAGCGCAAAGGTAAGAAAAAGCGTTATAGTATGCAAGAACTTAAATAGAGTTTTCTCTTAAAGAGAAACAAAGTGCGCCTTAAATGTAATTTAACTTGCTTTCTTGACACTTTTATATTATCTTCGCCGAGAAAATAAAATTTATCAAAACAATGAAAAAAATATTATTTACCTTAATAGCATTGTTGTTCATTACAACAACAGCACAGGCACAGTTATTCAAGAGTCGCGACAAGAAAGCTGCAAAAACCGAGTATAACATTGGCTCAGTACCCGTAGAGAACAAACACGTTGTATTCCGCGAAAAAATAGAGGCACCGGGGCTATCTTCGGCACAGATTATGGAGCGCGCACGTGCCTGGTACGGCAAACGCTTTGTAAAGCCCACCGTAATATCGGCAAAAATACTCAAAGAGGAGAAAAATACATTCGAAGCAAAGAGCGAAGAGTATATTGTTTTCACCAAGAAGCTCTTTGTTCTGAATAGAGCAAGAGCATACTATTACCTCACGATAAACAGCTACGATGGAGGTTGCGAGTTTATTATGTCAAGAATTTCATATTGGCACGATGACGAAAACCCCAATGGCGGCATACGCTACACTGCCGAGGAGCTAATCACCGACGAGAATGCTCTCGATGGTAATACAGCACTTAAGAAGAAAGAGGGTAAGTTCCGCACCAAGACTATAGATTTAAAAGAGAAACTTGTAGAGGGACTTAAAAAAGAGATTAACAAATAAAACAGATATATCGTGAAAAGAGTCGACAAAATAAGATACATACTTAACATACTATTCCTCGTTGGAACAGTAGTAACTATTATCCTCTACTTTTGTACAGATGGTGGCAAGCCCTTTTTTTACGCGGGCTTTATAACAATTGCCACAAAAGTGTTTGAATATATACTTCGTTTCGTCTACTGATATAAGTCCTATGAGTAGGAGACTACTATACATATTGTTTCTATTTATACCATTTGTTGCCTACGGACAGAGTTTCAAGCAGGCTACAAAGATTGGTTCGGGCAACGCTGTCGGTTTCGGCAGCGGTTCGCTTTTTAACCCCTACGGCGAGAAAGACACCACAAAATCGGAACACAAAGAGGTACCGATGGAGATACATCAATGGCACATCGATGAACTGTTAGGAAATGCCATAACGGTAAACGCCGACACCCTACAGCACTTGTACCAGAACTGGCACATGACCGAGGGAATGAATGGAGAGTACAACTTTTTGGGCAATATGGGTGCGCCACGACAGTCGAGAATATTCTTCAACCGTGAGACAGGCACCACATACGATTTTCTACAGCCCTATGACTACTTTATAGTCAACCCTGGCGAGTTATTCTTTACCGACACAAAATCGCCCTACACCAACCTAAGCTACAATGAATCGGGCGACAAAATTACCGGCGACGACCGTTTCCGCGCCTACTTTGCCACAAATGCAGGCAAGAAATTCGGTGTCGGTTTCCTGTTCGACTACCTGTATGGTCGCGGGCGTTTCGATAATCAATCGACTGCATTTATGAATTTCTCGCTATTCTCTTACTATCGCAGCGACCGATACAACTACCATCTTTTGGCAAGCCGCTACCACATGAAAATGGCCGAGAATGGCGGTATCACCAATGACGAATATATCACAAACCCAGAGAAGACTGATGCAGCGAACAGTTCCTTCGGCACAACAGATATTCCTGTGCACCTCGAAAGCAATTGGAACAGAAACGAGCTATACACAGCCTATTTCACCCACAACTACAATTTCGGATTCAACAAAAGAGTGCGTAAAGACATAAGCGCCGACAGTCTTGCTGCCGAGGTTTCAAGATTGATGCAGGAGTTCAGGGATACCACAACCACAACAACCCCTAACGACTCGCTGCAGATGCTGCACATTGCCGACAGCATTGCTCGCCATGAGGCTATGGCAAGCGCCGACTATGAGATGCGTTTTATCCCTGTTGCACGCATCACACATACAGCCAATTTCGAATCGAACCGCCACGAGTTCATAGCACATCAGACACCTTATAACTACTATGCCGACACATATATGCCCCACGACTCGCTCGACCGCACCGACTATTGGAGCATAAAGAATACCGTAGCACTTACACTGCGCGAGGGATTCAACAAATGGGCTATAGCAGATATTTCGGCATACGCATCATACAAATACAGCAACTACCGATTACCCGACACACTATCCAACGCAGCTGAGTACCGTCGCCGCTACTCGGAACACACTATTATGGTAGGCGGAATAATCGAGAGCAACCGCAGCAAATACTTCACCTACAAGATGCGAGGCGAGACAGCTGTATCGGGAGACGACCTTGGAGCATTCCTCCTCGAAGGCGAAGGCAAACTGAACATACGCCTACTGGGTCAGGATGCACACATTGGTGTAAAAGCATTCACACGTAACAACCGTCCCTCGTTCTACTACCGTCATTTTCACTCGGAGCACTATTGGTGGGACGACAACAACCTTGACAAAGAGTTCCGCACACGCATCGAGGGCAGTTTCACTCTCGACAAATGGAGAACAAGAATTAAGGCAGGTATTGAAAACATAAAGAACTACACCTATTTTGCCAACCAATCTGTACCATCGGGCAACGGTTATTTGAGCCGCCTTACGGTAGCGCAGGAGAGCGGTAACATACAGGTTCTTTCGGCTACCCTGAACCAAGACTTCAAATTTGGTCCTTTGCATCTGGATACCGAGTTCACCTATCAGAACAGCAGCAACAAAACAGTACTGCCGCTTCCCGAACTCAATCTCTATGCGAACCTCTATCTTAAGTTTAAAATTGCAAAAGTATTGAACACCGAGCTTGGTGCCGATGTTCGTTACTTTACATCGTACTATGCTCCCGACTACTCGGCAGCATTAGGACAGTTTGTACAGCAGAACCAAAGTGACAAGATAGAGATAGGAGACTACCCGATAGTAAACATATATGCCAATTTCCTTCTTAAGCAGACACGTTTCTACGTAATGTATAACCACGTAAACGAGGGAACAGGCAACATGAGAAGTTTCCTTGCACCACACTATCCTATGAGCCCTCGCGCTCTGTGGTTCGGTCTATCCTGGAACTTCTATAATTGATAACCGATAGTCGAAAGGAGGTATATATGAACATTAACATCAAATGGGGATTCATTGGATGCGGCGTAGTAACCCAAAAGAAAAGCGGTCCCGCATTTAATCTTGTTCGTGGCTCACAGATTGTAGCAGTGATGGGTCGCGACAAAGAGCGCACACGTGCATACGCAAAGCAGTTCAATATACCCCGTTGGTACACCGATGCACAAGAGCTAATCGACGACCCCGAGGTTAATGCCATATACATAGCAACACCACCCTCGTCACACGCCACATACGCCATAATGGCTATGAAATCGGGTAAGCCTGTATATGTAGAGAAGCCACTTGCCGCCAACTACGAGGACTGTGCCCGAATAAACCGCATATCACGAGAGACCGGTATTCCCTGCTTCGTTGCCTACTATCGTCGCTACCTCCCCTATTTTAATAAGGTAAAAGAGCTACTTCCCCGACTGGGCAAAGTGCTGAACGTACAGATTCGCTTCGCCGTCCCGGCACGCGATGTAGACTATAACCGTGCCGCCCTTCCCTGGCGCGTACAGCCCGAGATTGCAGGAGGCGGTTACTTCTACGACCTTGCAGCACATCAGCTCGACCTTTTACAGGATATGTTCGGTTGCATATTGGAGGCCGAGGGATACACAGCCAATCGTGGAGGTCTCTACGAAGCCGAGGATACAGTAAGCGCCTGCTTTAAGTTCGAGAATGGTATTCCAGGCTCGGGGTCGTGGTGTTTCGTCGCCAATGAGCTTGCGCGCGAGGACCATATAGAGATTTTTGGCAGCAAGGGTACACTTAAATTCTCGGTATTCACATTCGAGCCTATAATATTCACCGGCGAGCACGGCAGCGAGGAGTTTGCAATTCCCAATCCCATATACGTACAGTTGCCACTTATAAAGAACGTAGTAGAGCATCTGCAACACACATCAATATGCAGTTGTGACAGCGTAAGCGCCACACCCACCAATTGGGTGATGGACAAGATTCTTGGAAAGATTCTTTAAAAATATCACAATAGGAAGATAAAAGAGCCTTTTTATGCGACAGCGCTCGACATACAATATCGCCATACTGCTTACGACCATTTTATTGTTTGTAGGCAGCAGTTCTCGAGCACAGGAATTTGGAGAGACGCTACTAAAATACCCCGAGAAGATTATAGACCTCACGCAAATGGGAATAGAAAAGACCGAGGGTATAATCTATAAGTATCTCGACCAAAAAGACACGCTCTACATCACCCCCAACAAATATAAACTCACACTAATGGCGCAGTACACGAACAGCTACGAGTACTACCGCTTTTCGCAACCCACCAAAGGGCAAAGCATCACCCTTATGCCCGAGAGCAGCGATAAAATAGGGTTTTATGTCGGTTGGAAATGGATTTTCCTGGGATGGGCTTTCGACCTTAACAAGAACAAGGCAAAAACTGATTGGAGTTTCAGTTTCTACACAGCAAAGATTGGTGTGGATGTATTCTACCGCAAACGCAGCAAAGGATTCAGAATAAAAGAGCTAAAAGGGTTCTATAATACAGCCGGAGAAGAACTTAAGAACTACAGCCGACGTTTCGATGGAATATCGGTCAGTCAAAGAGGCATAAACGTCTATTATATATTCAACAACAAACACTTCTCCTACCCTGCGGCATACAGCCAGACAACCAACCAAATAAGAAGCAGCGGAACATTTATCTTGGGTTTCAACTACTCGGAACAGTCCTTCAACATCGACACCAAAAAATTCGATGTAAGCATAGAGAATGCGCTCTCTCCTGCCCTTAAGTTCGACATTGTAAGATACAAAGACTACAGTATAAACTTGGGTTACTCCTACAACTGGGTGTTCTCAAAGAATTGTCTTGCCAATATATCGTTAACACCCGCAATAGGTTACAAAAACACATCATTTAAGCTAAATAGCGGCAAAGAATTTATCAACAACATTAATTTCGATTTCATCTCACGAGCAGCCATAGTGTATAATAACACAAGATATTTCATTGGTGCTTCAATAGTATCACACACCTACTCCTACCGCCGCTCGAACCTATCCATTGTAAACGGATTCGGTACGCTTAACATATACGCAGGAATTAATCTGTTCAAGAAGTAACAGCAAATTTTGTCTGTCGTTGCGGGAGATGTTCATTCATCCCCTATTTTCGAGTATATGGATGTTCCACATCCCGACACAAATTTCGCTTCTGAAGATGCTTATAATCGTATCCTGAGGGTTAACAAAATCCGCAGGAACGGTGATGTTCCACATTCCTTATTTCCTCCCTTATGTGGAGGTTAGATGGAGCCAATGTTACTTTTGCTAAAATAATTAGAGCGATTTTCAATCGGCCGTAAACAAGCAGTTTTCCGCACGATTAAAAATCGCCTCTATCTGTACTGTTCTATTATCAGAACCTCATTCCCAATGTAACGACAAATTTATCTTTTGTTTCATTTACCGAGGCCGCAGGATTAACATACTCGGCATCATAGAAAGGATAAAAATCGGCATCCTGCACTGTTCTCATATATGCAGCATCGAAGTAGAACGACTTACCACGATAACCGAATCCTGCAGTGTAGTTATTGGTCTCATAGCGGTTCATATACTCGGTATTTGTATCTACATACGAGAACATATACTTTGCAGCATCCTTGTTATAGGGAGCCGAGGTATAGTTATATCCACAGCGCAGGCTGAAGTTATGGTCAATCATAAACTCAGCACCCACCCTGAATGAGTGCACAGCCTTAAGATTACTCTTGAACTCATCATCCATAGCCGGCATTCTATAACCATCTTTATACTCCATTGTTGCAGTAGAATAGTCGCTATATTCATACTCGGCATTCAAAGCAAGGAATGTTCCAAAGGTATACGCAGCACCCACATTGAACACCCAAGGAGTCGCAAGCTGATAATCGATATAATAGTCATCGCCATAGGCATAGTCGTAGCTATGTGTATCCATTATACCTGTGGTAAAATCGGTAGGCTGACCCTCAATAAGCGCCGACATACGGTCGGTGAGCGAATACCAGGTAGGCGAGTGCACCGACGCAGCAATACGGAAAGAAGAATAGTAGAAAGGACGCACAATAACACCTAATTTAAAATCTATACCCTCGCCACGAGTATCGTACCAATTATTCAGAGTGTAGATGGGACCATACGCATCAACTTCACCATAATAAGAATAGCGACTATAATCGACGTAGTGCGCACCCACAGTAAGACCAATGTAGAAACGGTCGCTTAGGTTAAGCGCCACATTAAGGTCGACAACATCTACCCCACCCTTCTCCTCGGAGTAGTAAAGAGCCGAAGTTGGGTCGGGATACAATAGTTCGCCCTGCTCGCATATCTCGCCCTTGTCATTTACATATCCCTCGTACAGCAGTCCGCCATCGGCAGCAAGGAGCGCCAACCAAGGATAGGACAAGGAGGTATAGTTTCTATAGCTCATCTCGGTAATATCGAAAGGCTTGCCAAAATAGAGCTGTTGCATCTGATACATTTGCGAGTAGCCTCCCGAGGCACCTGCCATTGAGAACTCGCGAGCAAGATTATGTTTGCGTCTATAGTTGAAGCCCACATTCAAATACTCGAGGTTACCCGATGCCGCCCTGTAGGCCAACACCGCACCAACATTATCAAACGAAAAGGAATTTTTACCGATCTTCTCCTTTGTACCCTGATAGTCAGAAGTCACGTTCTGCGTAGTAAGACTTCCTGTTATTGATATATCACTCGAACGGTAAAGGGCAGCACCGGCCGGATTTACTCCAAGAACTGACAGGTCGGCACCCAAGGCACTCATCGAGCCTCCCATACCTACAAAACGCGCTGTTCCCGACAGTCCCGTACCAAGCAGACGAGAAACCTCGTATGTGCTTTGCGCCGACACGCCCAACGCCATTGTAACAAACAGTGCAAATATATATCTTCTCATAATTATACTAATTTAAAATCAACAGTCCCTAATTATCGCATACAACATTTACAACCTCTGTTTATCGTCTTCCGCCACCGCGTGAGCCGCCACCACTACGTGAGCCACCGCCGCTGCGAGAAACACCGCTACCGCGTGAACTACCACCACTGCGCGAACTTCCACTACTGTAAGAACGGTTGTTAGAAGACGAACGCTCTACACTTGATGAGCGCTGTGTATTGCGTGTGCTGCTTGGACGGTCATAATTACGCTCTTTATCACTATTCTGGCGCACCGAGCCACGATTATTAGTTCTGCGCTCGCTGTTTGTGCCTACCGAAGAGCGGTCGTTACGGTTTCTGCGCTCACCAACGTTTCCACGATTATTACCCGTCTCACCTCGACGCGATACCGCACCTCTATCTATCCTGGTACCTCCGCGATTGCCACCGCGATTCTGTGCCAAGCGGTCGGATGAATCGCCTCGACGCAGACCATTGTTACGCTCAATATTTGTGCCGCGAGCTATAGTATTTCCGCCACGAAGGTCGGTGATAGGAGGCACTTTACCATTGCGGAAATGTCCACCACCTGCAAAATGGTTATTAAAGTGTCCACCCCAATTATGATAAAAATGGTAGTGATTAGACCACCAGTGAGGCCACGAACACCAACCACCATAGTAAGCATAATGTCCCCAGTAAGATGGATAGCAACCCCATCCATAGTTCCACGACCACGCCGGGTAGTACCACGGAGTATATGTCGGGTAGACCTCCCAGTATATACCATCGTCATAAACCACCCAATTATCGACACCACTTGTATATACGACATCCCAATACCAAGGGCTGCTTACTATTACTCTATGCGGATTATGGAAACGTACAATACGTGAAGAGTAGCGATACTCGGTATCCTCAACATCCTCGGTGTACTCCTCGCCGCTATACTCCTCATCGTTGTCATAAGAGGTATCAGCCACACTGCGACGACGATTGTACTCATCGGTATCGCGCTCGGGCAGTGTCACACGCTCCTGTGTCGTCTCGAAACTGTAAGAGGTATCCTCTTCTACGGTCTTAGCCTTTTTCTTCTTGGGAACGAAATACATATCATCCACCTGTGCCTGCGCTCCTATTGCAACAACAAGCATCATTACAAGTGTCAAAATCTGTTTCATAGCCATATATTTTTATGTTTATACTCTTTCACACTGCGAATTTACGCATAATAAATAAAAAAAATAGAGAGAATCCCCTACAATAATGTGGGGATTCTCCTATTTCGTTCCCAAAAATACTAACAAACGAGCGAGAAATATGAAGTTCAATTCAATATTTTTCAAAGCGAGTGCAGTCTATTTTCGAGGTTTACATCAAAAATACTAACAAGCGAGCGAGAAATATGAAGTTCACTTCAATATTTTTCAAAGCGAGTGCAGTCTATTTTCGAGGTTTACATCAAAAATGTAAAAAAATTCTTACTTAGCCTCGTTCTCGGGACGCAACTGACGAACAACCTCGGCTGTGCGCCACATCTCGCTCTCGTGCAGAGCCTTCAACTCCTCATTAAGTTTCTCGCGATAGTTGGGCTGTGAGTTAGAGTCGATTGAAATCTGAGCCTCGTTACCACACTTTACCGACTCATAAAGCTTATACATTACAGGCTTAATAGCATCGTGGAAGGGACCCATCCAATCGAGAGCACCACGCTGTGCTGTTGTCGAGCAGTTGGCATACATCCAGTCCATACCCTTTGCTGCAAAGAGAGGCATAAGCGACTGTGTAAGCTCCTCTACAGTCTCATTGAAAGCCTCAGAGGGGGTGTGACCATTCTCGCGAAGAACCTCGTACTGAGCGAGCAAAAGACCCTGAATAGCACCCATAAGCGAACCACGCTCACCGGTAAGATCCGATACAGCCTCGCGCTGGAATGTAGTCTCGAACATATAACCCGAACCAATACCGATACCAAATGCAATAACACGATCCATAGCCTTGCCGGTAGCATCCTGATAGATAGCGTATGAAGAGTTCAATCCGCGACCCTCGAGGAACATTGTACGCAACGATGTACCCGAACCCTTAGGAGCAACCATAATAACGTCCACATCGGCGGGAGGAACAATACCTGTTCTGTCGTTCCAGTTGATACCAAATCCGTGTGAGAAGTAAAGTGCCTTACCTGCAGTGAGATATGGAACCACCTTAGGCCATACTGCAATCTGAGCAGCGTCAGAAAGAAGCATACAGATGATGGTACCGCGCTCGGCAGCCTCCTCAAGCGAGAAGAGAGTCTCACCGGGAACCCAACCATCGCTAACAGCCTTGTCGTATGTCTTACCCTCGCGCTGACCTACGATAACATTGAAACCGTTGTCGCGAAGGTTGCAAGCCTGTCCGGGGCCCTGCACACCATAGCCGAGCACTGCAATTGTCTCGTCCTTCAAAATCTCACGTGCTTTTTCAAGCGAAAACTCTTTCGGAGTGATTACATTCTCTATCACTCCACCAAAATTCATTTCTGCCATAATTTTTGGATATTTTAATGTTAATTTCAATGATTACTCTTTTGTACGATTGGCATCCTCATCAAAGACATAAAGTTGCTCGGTAAGATGCTCTATCACATCTCGTGTTACGGCAATGTGTCCCGACTTCACAAACTGCAGCACACACTCCTCGGCCGCAAACTCTTTGTAAAGTTTTATGATTGTCTCACTCTTTCCTGTCTGCTCAACCACTGTATAAGTAGAGTTTATCTCTATTACTCGTGCATTATTATGTCTTATAATACGCGATATTTGTTTGTTTCCAAGAAGTTTAGGGGTTGAAATCTTGTATAATGCAACCTCCTGTAGGAATATCTCATCCTCGGTATAGTAGTTTGCACGCAGTACATCAATCTTCTTTTCGAGACGCTTCACAACTTTTTGAATTGTTGGCTCGTCGCTCCACAGCGAGAGAGTATAACGATGCACTCCCTCTATTGATGACGATGACACGTTCAGCGTCTCTATGTTCATCTGACGACGCGTAAACTCGGCTGTCACCTGATTTAGAACACCTGCCAGATTCTCGGAATATATGATTACAGTATATAATTTTTTATCCATACTCTTTATTCTAATACCATATCACAAATTGACGCACCGGGAGGAACCATAGGCATTACATTCTCCTCCTCCTCTACTGCTACGTGCAGCAGGAATGCTCCGGGAGTCTCTATCATCTCGCGCACAGCATCTTTAAGTTCCTCGCGCTTCACCACCAATCGCGATGGTATCCCGTAGGCCGATGCAATCATATTATAGTCGGGGTTCATCATTGGAGTCCACGAGTAGCGATTATTAAAGAACATCTCTTGCCACTGACGCACATTACCAAGATAGTTGTTATTCATTAGAATCATCTTCACCGGAGAGCGCTGTTCCATTATGGTACCAAGCTCCTGCATATTCATCTGAAAACCGCCATCACCCATAAAGACACACACTGTTCTCTCGGGTACTGCCATTGTGGCACCCAGCGCAGCGGGAAGGCCGTAACCCATTGTTCCCAATCCACCCGAAGTCAGCACACTATGAGGACGTGTATTCTTAAAATAGCGACACGCAAACATCTGGTTCTGACCCACGTCGGTTACAAGCAGTGCGCTGTTTCCTGTAGCTTCGCTCACACAACGAGCCACCTCGCCCATCTTTATAGGACCCTCTTTGGTATTCAGCGCCTTGTCAATCACACGTTCATACTCTAACTTATCGTAGTCGGCAAAGCTGTCAATCCACTCTTTATGATTACCCTTCTCCATCAGTGCGGTAATAAGCGGCAGTGTCTCCTTACAATCGCCGATAACCGGAATATCAGCCTTTACACATTTATCAATCTCGGCACGGTCAATATCAAGGTGTATAACCTTTGCCTGCTTCGCGTATGTCGAGGGTTCGCCTGTCACACGGTCGCTGAAACGCATACCGATTGCTATTATAACATCGGCCTGGTTGGTATTTATATTACAACTGAGATTACCGTGCATACCCAACATTCCCATTGTCAGAGGATAGTCAGATGGTAGCGCCGAGAGGCCCAACAGTGTTCTTGCAGCAGGAATATTTCCCTTCTCAAGGAATGCCTTGAGTTCTTCGTGTGCCTCACCAAGCTCTACTCCCTGACCAACAAGTGCAAAGGGACGCTGTGCACGGTTTATAAGTTCGGCCGCAGCCTTTACAGCATCGGCATCAGGCTTGGGATAGGGCACATAACTACGTATCTTATCAACCGTTGCAGGCTCATAAGCCACCTGCGCCACCTGTGCATTTTTTGTAAAATCGAGCACCACAGGACCGGGACGTCCTGAACGCGCAATATAAAAGGCGCGAGAGACAGCCCAAGCTATATCCTCGGCACGACGTATCTGATAGCTCCACTTACTTATAGGCTGTGTTACACCAACAAGGTCAATCTCTTGGAAGGCATCTGTTCCAAGCACGTTCGATGCCACCTGACCCGCTATAACAACAATAGGAGTGCTATCGAGAATGGCATCGCCTATACCTGTTAAGGTATTAGTTGCACCCGGGCCGCTTGTTACAATACATACACCAACCCTTCCCGAGCTGCGTGCATAACCTTCGGCAGCGTGAGTTGCACCCTGCTCGTGACGCACCAGCACTTGACGGAAGTCTTCTCTGTGGTCGTACATTGCATCGAATACCGGCATTATGGAACCACCGGGATAGCCGAATATGGTGTCAACGCCCTCGTTCATAAGTGAACGCATAAGAGCCTCGGCTCCTGTTATAATCTCTTTCATCGGTTATCTGTTTTTTGTTGCTTAGTCTATTATTCTCACTCCACCCTTGTCGGCCGAACTCACCATATTGGCATAGGCTCTAAGGCTCTTAGAGACAACGCGGTCGCGTGTAAGGGGGAACATCTCACGTGCGGCAAGCTCTTCATCGCTCAGACGCACATTTATAGAACGGTTAGGTATATCAATTTCAATAATATCGCCATTGCGCAATTTACCGATATTGCCACCTGCCGCAGCCTCGGGTGAAATGTGGCCGATACTAAGGCCCGATGTTCCGCCACTGAAACGGCCATCGGTAATGAGAGCGCACTCTTTACCCAGATGTCTCGATTTTATATAAGATGTGGGATAGAGCATCTCCTGCATACCCGGGCCACCTTTGGGACCCTCGTACACAATAACGACAACATCACCAGCCTGAACCTCGCCACCAAGGATACCCTCGACTGCAGCATCCTGCGAGTCGTACACCTTGGCAGTGCCTGTAAATTTCCATATACTCTCATCTACACCGGCTGTCTTTACCACGCAACCATCTTTTGCAATATTTCCAAAGAGGATTGCAAGACCGCCATCCTTTGTATAGGCGTGTTCAAGGTCGCGTATGCAGCCATTCTCACGGTCACTGTCGAGTGTTTCGTACATATTGCTCTGTGCACCCATCTTATTACAGAACACATTTGCAGGTGCTGTACCATATATGCGCTGTGCCTCGGGCTGCACCATTGCTGCGGTTACCGAATAACGTTCGATATCCTCGGCAAGAGTAGCACCGTTCACTCGCTTGAGCGATGTATTCAACAGACCGCCTTTTGCAAGCTCTCCCATAATACCGATTATACCTCCTGCACGTCCACAATCCTGCACACTGTATTTGGCAGTGTTAGGCGCCAATTTACAAAGGCAGGGCACAGCGCGACTAAGTTTATCGATGTCGCTCATACAGAAATCGACACCGGCCTCCTGAGCCACCGCCAAAAGGTGCAAAATGGTATTTGTCGAGCCACCCATTGCAATATCAAGTGTCATTGCGTTCAGGAACGCCTCGCGCACCGCTATGCTGCGAGGAAGCACACTCTCGTCACCCTCCTCATAATATTTCATTGCATTTGCCACAACCTGCTTTGCTGCATCTTTCAGCAACTGCACACGGTTTGTATGTGTTGCAAGAATAGTACCGTTGCCGGGCAAAGAGAGACCTATTGCCTCAGTGAGAGAGTTCATTGAGTTTGCGGTGAACATACCCGAGCAACATCCGCAGCCGGGACAAGAGCGTTTCTCAATCTCGGCAAGTTCCTCGTCACTTACTGTCGTATCGGCAGCCTTTACCATTGCCGATATAAGGTCGAGGTTCTGTCCCTGCCAAGTACCCTTCTCCATTGGGCCACCCGATACAAAAACAGTAGGGATATTCAATCGCATCGATGCCATTAACATTCCCGGAGTAATCTTGTCACAGTTCGAAATACAAACAAGCGCATCCACCTTGTGCGCGTTGCACATATACTCTACACTGTCTGCAATAATATCACGTGAGGGAAGCGAATAGAGCATACCATCGTGCCCCATCGCAATGCCATCGTCAATGGCTATAGTGTTAAACTCGGCAGCATAGCATCCGAGTTTCTCTATCTCCTGCTTTACAATCTGTCCTGCCTCGTGCAGATGTGTGTGGCCCGGAACAAGCTGTGTAAACGAGTTGGCAATACCGATGATAGGTTTGCCGAACATCTCACGTTTCATTCCATTGGCAATCCAGAGGGCGCGAGCTCCTGCCATACGGCGTCCCTCGGTACACTGTGCACTTCTTAATTTGATTTTCATAATCTTTCTATTATATTGTGGCCTTTCGTCGTTACCGACAAAGACTATCTGTTTTATAAAAAAAGCCCTTCTCCTACACAGAGAAAGGCATCTATTTTAGATACATAGCCAATCTCATCCCACTGTTACCGATAGGACGACAATCGCAATAATAATAATTGAACTACTAAATTGGCTATTCATAAAATTCCTTTTTCTTAACAGCTGCGAATGTAATATATATTTTCTGCACAACAAAACAAAATGAAAAAAAATAACGAAAAAAATATCAAAAAATCATCTTTCCATCAAAAGAAACAATAAAATCACACTTAAAACAGCCTTTTAACTACAAAAAGTCGTACAAAAGTGCATAAACTTTTTTTTAGGGAGGAGTAAGAAGCTATATAAAAACAGATATAACCGAGACTCATCAGAGCTCGGTTATATCTACAGAATACATTACATCAAAAAAATCTTAGATTATCGAACGATGGTGTGAGCTTGCCATCCTCTATCTGATGGACAACACTAACAACCGCATCATTCATAGGAGTAGGCACTCCAACCTTGCGACCAAAAGCACTGACAACCCCGTTAATAGCATCGACCTCACTCTTTTTACCCTTCTCAAGGTCCTGCAGCATGCTTGCCTTTAGAAGCGCGTGCTTACGTATTGCAATAGGTATTATAAAAAACGAGAAAGCCTTTTTAATGCGATTCTTGTAGTCGAGCAGTTTTACAATATCCTTGCCCTGCACAGGCTCTATTCTTATATTTCCTGCAGCACACACGTCGATACACTCTTTAATAAGAGCCTGCACCACCCTGCGCGAAGCCTTATTGCCCGCAGCCTCGCCAAAAGTACAACCAAGCACAGCACTCATTCCCGAGAATGCCGAATTTATAAGCAGTTTGCTCCAACGCGAACCAATAAAATTCTTGTCAATCTCCACTGCGCCCATCAGCTCAAGCAGAGCCTTCACATCGCCTAAATGTTTGTTTGGCTGCGCCTGCAAAGAGCCCAATGAGAATGTCAACGAATCGGGTGCGCTTGTCAGCTCACACACACCCGGCTCTTTCATTGTAGCACCCCACGCCACAGTACATCCAAGCACACGCTCCTCGCCCACTATCTCGCCAATCTGCAACTCGGGGATACCATTCTGCAAAGTGACAATCACCCCATCCTCGGCAAGATAATCCTTTAGAAAAGCAACAACCTCGCCATTATGCTGCTGCTTTGTCATAAGGAAAATTATATCGTACCTGCCCGACATCTCATCGGGAGTATACGCCTTTACCTTTTGGGTAAAATTCACCGTACCTGTTACAGTAGCGCCATTGCTACGCAGTGCCTCTACGTGCGCTTTGTTACGGTTTATGAGTTCTATCTCTCCTCCATTCTTTGTTATGTATGCGCCTAAAATTGTTCCAAGCGAACCTGCGCCATATATCGCTGCTCTCATAATTTCTAATTCAAGTTTTCTTAAACAGATTACAAAGATACTAACAAACGAGCGAGAAATATAAAGCTTGCTTTAATATTTTTCTAAGCGAGTGCAGAATTATCTTCGGGGGTTATCCCAAAGATACTAACAAACGAGCGAGAAATATAAAGCTTGCTTTAATATTTCACAGCGGCAACG
>JAGCKB010000330.1 GCA_017647725.1 Bacteroidaceae bacterium | reverse complement strand
TCATGGAAACAACCATAGGTAATGTTAATGAGCACGTATATGATTTACAAGGTCGTAAGGTAAACAACCCTATAAAAGGTATCTACATTATTGGTAACAAGAAAGTGCTTGTTAAATAAATAATAAGGCTACTTTGTTAACAAGTGAAATAGAATTAGAGCTATATAAAAAGCTAATATTCTAAGAAAAATCATTGTTGGAATCTCATATTGAAGTGACCCCTAAAAGTTTTTTCAAACTTTTAGGGGTCACACTGTTTAGGTTTTAATCTTAGTCTGATACTAAGAAGCTGTTTGAATTTCTAAAAAGAATATAATTGTTGTCCGATATAAATTTAAACAGCTTCTTAAACAGCGTCTGATTATTTTCTATTTAATTAAAAAGCTCGTCACGCTGAACGTAAGCTATGATATCGCCTCGGTTGACATGTGCTCCTTGCTTTGCACAAACCTCAATTACGCGACCGCCAAGACCTGTAGCAACAGGCTGCAGTTCGCCCCACGATGTAATAATTGTGCAGAACTCCTCGTCGGCTGCAAATCTCTTTCCTATAGCAGGGGGTAGTGAGTCGCCATCGGTAGATACCTCCCACAACAGTTGTCCCTTTACAGGCGCAACGATGGGGTCAGCCTTAGCGTGTTTGATAGCAAGAATCTCCTCGGCGCTGACACCTTGCTTGGCAAGCTGTGCCTCCTTTGCCTTCTCGATATCGGCAAGGAAACGCTCTTTTGCCACGCCGCTTCTGAAATCGCGATACTGACGGTCGTGCATTGCAAACTCGAACAGCTCCTCGTCATCCTCTCCGGTATCCCAACCAAGCTCTTCCATCTCTTTGCGATATTTGTCAAGAGCATCGGGATAGAAACTTTGTGGGTCGGCAGTTGTAAACTCATATCCTTTCTCTTTGGCAAGCTCTATAATCTCGGGAGCAAGCTCACCGGGCAGTTTTCCACTCTTACCAAGAATCATACCCCACATACTCTCATCCATGCGGCTGAATCGAGGCTCGTCCTGCGCATTGCTAAGAAGGTTCATTAAGGCGATATTCTTAACATATTGGCTGAACGGGGTAACGAGTGGGGGATAGCCTACGCGCGGCCATACGTATGCCACTTCGTTGAATAGCTCTACCATCAACTCGTCGAGTGTATATGTGGGCTTTCCTTTGCTTGCAAGAATACCGTTTATACCTTTATGAACACCTGCAAGGTCGGACATCATTGAACCCATCATGCCGCCGGGCAGGCCGCTGGTAAGCAGCAACGAACTCATCAGTTTGTTGTTGCTATCCATAAAATGTCCCATCCATTCGTCTATGAATTGCTGTGTCAAACTGCGAGCTTTCATATACGCATTCATGTTGATTTCCGGTACTTTAAATCCTGCATCTTTAAGCATTGCTTGAACACTGATGATGTCGGGATGAACCTTACCCCAAGATAGTGGCTCAATGGCAGTATCAATAATGTCACAACCATTTTTACATACCTCAATGATTGATGCCATCGAGAGGCCTGGGCCGCTGTGTCCGTGATACTGTATTATGATTGATGGGTGTTTCTCCTTAATGCTCTTTGTCAGACGTCCAAGAAAATCGGGACGTCCAATTCCTGCCATATCCTTTAAGCAAATCTCGGCTGCTCCTGCTGCAATAAGTTCATCTGCCATATTGCTGTAGTACTCTACAGTATGTACAGGAGAAGAGGTTATACACAGCGTTGCCTGAGGAATCATTCCTGCCTCAAGTGCATATTTTATCGATGGGATAATGTTTCGTACATCGTTCAGACCACAGAAGATACGTGTAATATCTGTTCCTTGAGCCTTTTTTACCTTGTACATAAGGCGACGGACATCAGCAGGTACGGGGAACATACGCAGTGCGTTGAGCGCACGGTCAAGCATGTGTGTCTGTATTCCTGCTTCGTTAAAGGCTTTAGTAAAACTGCGTACAGCCTTGTTGGGGTTCTCGCCTGCCATCAGGTTGACCTGCTCAAAAGCTCCTCCGTTTGTCTCGACACGAGCAAAGCAGCCCATCTCTACAATAACAGGGGCGATTTTTTCTAACTGCTCAGCCAATGGCTGGAACTTTCCCGACGATTGGAACATATCGCGGTAGACCAAACTGAATTTTATCTCTTTTTCCATAAGTTAGAGGTTTTTTAGGTTAAGCATAGGGTGGTGTAACTCTATGCCTTTTTTTAGTTTCTTTCACCGCAAAGTTACACGTATTATTTAATTTTCATAACTTTTGAGTGTGAAATTTATTTTTTTTAGAAAATTAACTACGATAGCCTGTTTTTCTACTGTTTTAAAACAAATTTGCAAAAGGGTAGGAGTATGAGGAATAAATAGATGATAAAGCTCTTTTTTGAATAAAACTCTCCTTTTTTCCGTTATTATTTCACCACTAAATATTGAATTTCACCACAAATAATGTATTTTTGCCACTGAAACAGTGTTTATATCGTCTAAAAATCAAAAACTGAAAAGTATGTGTTTCCTTTGCAATAAATATGGACGCGAGATACAGTTTCTTGCTGCTCCTGAGAGTAAGTAATTTGAAATAACAATCATCAAATACAATCAAAAAATTCTACTATTATGTTGACACATTATTTGACTTTTATCAGCGAGGCTATAAAAACAAATTGGGACAAGCCTGCTATAACTAATTACGGTGCCAATACATTTACTTATGGACAAATAGCCGAAGGTATCGAGAGGATGCATCTTCTTTTCGAGAAGTGCGGTATAAAAAAAGGAGATAAGATTGCAATTTGCGCAAAAAACTCGGCAGAATGGTGCGTGGCATTTTTGGGTATTGTTACCTATGATGCTGTTGCAGTGCCTCTTTTGGCCGATTTTCTTCCCCAGAACCTTGCCGATCTTACAAAAATATCGGATAGCCGTTTGTTGTTGATTGATAAAGGTGTAGCAAGTAGTTTTTCGCGTAACGGTATTTTTGAGCAGTTCAAGGATGTTGAAGATTTTTGCGGAATAATCAATTTTATGAATAAAAAGATTGAGTTCGATGGCGGAAATCTGCAAGGCATTGGTCGTGACATTGATGAGACCTTCACGCAGCGTTATCCCAATGGACTCACTGCTGCCGATATTGATTATAGCAGAGGCGCAGAGGCACTCGAAGATTTAGCCTTAATTAGCTATACATCAGGAACAAGCAGTGCTCCGAAAGGAGTAATGCTTCAAGCAAAATCTCTATCGGGAAATATTCGTTTTGCGCGTGATTATGTACCCACTGTACCCAATGGAAATACATTCTCTATTCTGCCTTTGGCGCATATCTTCGGACTTTCACTCGATTTCCTTTTTATGTTCTCCAAAGGATGTCACATTCATATTTTCAGTGCAAAGCCGGTTCCTGCATTGTTGCTAAAGGCGCTATCCGAGGTAAAGCCGTTCCTTTTCCTGACAGTACCTCTGCTAATAGAGAAAATTTTCAGAGCAAAGGTTCTTCCTGTGCTTCGTAAGCCCGAGATGCGTATTCTGACTGCAATTCCCGGTGTACGTAATGTAATATATAAAAAGATTAGAAAAACCGTTCTCGACGCATTTGGCGGTAATCTTCATATCGGTGGATTCTTTATCGGTGGCGCAGCCATCAGCAAAGACGTTGATGAGATTATGCGCAAGGTTAAGATACCCTATGCAGTAGGTTACGGAATGACCGAGTGTGGTCCTCTTATAAGTTACAAAGGATGGAATCATCCCGCGCTTAAGAACGATGCAGGTATCATACGACCCGATATTGAGGTTCGTATCGACTCTTCATCGCCTGCAACTATTCCCGGTGAGATTCAGGTGCGTGGTACTCATGTAACTGCCGGATACTATAAGAATCCCGAGGCAACAAAAGCTGCACATACCGATGATGGCTGGTTCAAGACCGGTGATATGGGTACAATGGATGCAAATGAGTATGTAATCATTCGCGGACGCTGTAAAAATATGATTCTTACAGCAAACGGACAGAATATATACCCCGAGGAGATTGAGGAGATTATCAACCAACAACCCCTTGTATTAGAGTCGCTTGTGGTTGGTCGCAAACACGGTCTCGTTGCTCTTGTTGTGATAAACCAAGAAATAGCAAAGAATATGGGAATAGAAGGCGAAGAACTTAAGAAAACAATAGAAAATGCCGTATTCGCAATGAATGAACAACTTCCCATCTACAGCCGTATAGCAAAATGTGAGCTACGCGAGGAACCCTTCGAAAAAACTCCAAAGCTAAGCATAAAAAGATTTATGTATCAATGATTTATAATACTAATATATGAACCACTTTTTGTTTTATATTGGAGAGTCAATAAAGGAAAATTGGAATGCTTCTGCGCTAAGTAATTATGGAGCTAAGACATTTACTTATGGCGATGTTGCTTCATTTATAAAAAGATACCACATCCTATTCGAAAAATGTGGTATAGTGAAAGGTGACAAGGTTGCTCTGTGTGCACGTAACTCGGCCGAGTGGTGTATTGCCTATTTTGCCATTGTGTCGTACGAGGCGGTCGCCGTACCTCTGCTTCCCGATTTTCTTCCACAAAATGTTTTGGATTTGACAAGACTCTCTGACAGTCGTTTGTTGTTGACCGATGCCGCGATATTGAATGGACTGAAACGTGACAAAGTGCTCTCTCAATTCGACAGTGTAGAGAATTTCTGTGGTATCGTCGATATAGTAAACCTTCAGTCGGTTCCCGAGTGTAAATGTGTTGTTCCTGCATTAAGTGACGAAGTTGATAGGTGTTTCAAGAGTCGTTATCCTAACGGAGTAACACAAAAACATATCGATTTTGGCAAAAGCAGTCTCGATGCAATATCGGTAATAAGTTATACATCCGGTACAAGCAGTGCGCCCAAAGGCGTAATATTGCCGGCTCGTGCCATCTCGGCAAATCTTGAGTACGCTCGTTCTCACATGTATGCCGAGCAGGGATATACAATATTGTCGATACTTCCATTGGCACACATATTCGGTCAGGCATTCGACTTTATTTTCCCATTCTCAAAGGGATGTCACATCTATATCTATACCGAAAAACCCATTCCTGCGAGACTGCTTAAAGCACTATACGAGGTGAAACCGTTTATGTTCCTCACAGTGCCTTTATTGGTCGAGAAAATCTTCCGTCTCAAGGTTATGCCTTTGCTTCAGGAGAGGTCGATGCGTATTCTCACATCGCTGCCATTCGTAAAAGGAATTATTTATAATAAGATACGTACGAAACTCATAGAGACCTTTGGCGGAAATGTCGATAAGGGTGGTTTGCTCATTGGTGGAGCAGCTATTAACAAAGAGGTAGAGGATGTAATGTGTCGCATAAAATTCCCATATGTTGTAGGTTATGGAATGACCGAGTGTGCTCCTCTTGTGAGCTACACACGCTGGCAGGATTTTATACCTCACACCTGTGGAGCAGTAGCACATCCTTCGGTAGATGTAAAAATAGATTCTCAGAATCCAGCTGAGACTCCCGGCGAGATTCTTCTTAAAGGCGATGCAGTTACGATAGGGTACTACAAGAATCCCGAAGCAACAAAAGCATCCTTTACTGCAGATGGCTGGTTCAAGACAGGAGATATGGGTACTATGGACGACAAAGAGAATATTGTTATTCGCGGACGATGCAAGAATATGATTCTAACAGCCAATGGACAGAATGTTTATCCCGAGGAGATTGAAGAGCTTGTGAATCAGCTGCCCTATGTAGCAGAATCGTTGATAGTTGGTCGTAAACACGGTCTAGTCTCTCTTATCGTCCCCGATTATAATGCAGCAAGCGAAGCAAACATCGGTAACGAGGAACTTTGTAAACAGATAAAAGAGGCAGTTTTTGGCATTAATGTTAAATTGCCATTGTATAGCAAGATAACCGATTGCGAAATTATGAAGGAGCCTTTTGAAAAGACACCTAAACTGAGTATAAAGAGATTTATGTATAAATAGTATTAGTTTGATTGTAGATTGTTAGACCCCGATTTCCCCAACGATATTAATGTTTTGTTGGGGAAATCAACTATTTAAGCAAATTTTCCTAATATTTGTTAATGCACGTACCGAAATAACTTTTATTTGTTCAAAAAAGTGTTTCTAAAATGTTAATTTTAAGCCAAAATATTCTTTAAAACAAAATAATTAAAGATATTTGTAAAAAATTAGAAGCTGTTTAAAATTATATCGCCAAGTTTTTTATAGAGCAAGAATAGAATGTTTATTTATTTTTAAAGGGCGCATAGCGGGCTATGTAACCGCAAAAAAGAAAGAAACAGGCATTATTGAACATAAAAAACGG
>JAGCKB010000329.1 GCA_017647725.1 Bacteroidaceae bacterium | reverse complement strand
CGGTCATCGTTTTTACTCTAAAAATGACAGGGTGGTAGAGTGGTGGAATGCTGTTATGCCTGTGCAAGCTGCTCCTTCGAGGGACGAGATTCTCATTGGTGAGAGTGTGAATGGTTTTGCTGCTGTGGGCGCCGACCCCGAACGCGTAGATAGGGTGATGCTGCGCCGCCGCCGCGTGTCACGTATATTTTTTAGTCATCGTTTTTTCGATTATCCTATATCTCTGAAATTTTCTACTTTATCTAATCTTGGTCTCTTACGAACAATACGCGCGTTCCTTAGTTATATGCGTGCAAGGATTATGCCGCGCAAAGAACAATCGTTAGAGGATTTTTATATAAACAGATTCGGGAAGATGCTCTATTCACTCTTCTTCGAGACTTATACACAAAAGTTGTGGGGTAAGCATCCTTCTGAAATTGAGCCCGATTGGGGTAGTCAGCGTGTAAAAGGATTGTCTGTTGCGAGGGTGATAAAGAATGCAATCCGAAGGCTTTTTCCTCGCGTCGATGTATCGCAAAAGGGTGTTGAAACGTCGCTCATCGAGAATTTTCTCTATCCAAAATATGGGCCGGGACAGCTCTGGGAGATTGTTGCTCGTGAGATAATAGAGGGCGGTGGAGAATTGCGATTAAACAATAGAGTGGTGCGTGTGAATGTCGAGGGTGGTAGGGCTGCCTCGGTTGATGTTGTCTCGCCCGACGGAGTGCAAGAAAGATTACAATGCGATTATCTTTTCTCGACAATGCCTCTTGCGCAGCTCATTCCTTCGTTGCAAGGTATCTTGGTTCCCAATGCTGTATTGGATGTAGCGCGTGGACTTCCGTTCCGCGATTTTATCACAGTGGGCCTGCTGCTCGATAGTGTAAAGATTAAAAATGAGACTAAACTGCGTACCTTTGCCAACCGTCCGCCCGATACTTGGATATATATTCAGGAACGCGATGTAAAGGTTGGACGCGTGCAGATTTTTAATAATTGGTCGCCTTATATGGTTGCCGATTATGAAAATACAATGTTTATTGGGCTTGAATATTTCTGTAGCGAGGGCGATGACCTGTGGCAGATGTCCGATGAACAATTATCAGCTATGGCGGTTGATGAACTTGTCGGGATGGATATAATAGAGCGCTCGGCTATGCTCGATAGTGTGTGCGTGAGAATGAAAAAGGCCTATCCTGCCTATTTTGGGACATACGACAGGCTTGACGAGGTGCGACACTTTATCGATGCTATTGATAATATCTACTGTTTGGGGCGCAATGGTCAGCACCGATATAATAATATGGACCACTCTATGCTGACGGCAATGGTTGCGGTGGATAATATTATTAATGATGTATCGGATAAAAGCAATATATGGAGTGTAAATACCGAGAGTGATTATCACGAAGAATAAAAAAATCATAGAGACCGGTCTCTATGATTTTTTTATCGCTTAAATATTACATTCTTGGCAGGTTGAATGCAGGAACAAGTGCCTCAAGCTCTTCGTCGGTCATTCCAACAGGCTCGTATCCGGCCCAACGTGCATTGAAATAAATCTGTGCCGACTTGCTCATTGTGTCTATGGCATCGAAGCAGTCGATGATGTCGTCGCCGACGGCAAGAACACCGTGTTTCTCCCACAACAGCATATCGTGTTTTGCAAGCTGCTCTATGGTTGCATAGGCAAGCTCCATTGTTCCGGGAATTGCATAGGGTACAATGCCAATGCCTTTGGGAACTACTATGCGTGCTTCGGGAATCATACTCCAAAGGGTGCGTGTGAGGTGTTCCGAGTTTAGGAAGGGCTTGCAGTGCGAGAAGCCTATGAGGTCGGTGGGGTGGGTGTGTAGCACAACGGTTGTCTCGCGACCTATGCTGCGCAGATAGTTGTGCATCATAAGGTGTGAGTGAATCTCCATTGTGGGACCTACGGGCTGTTCGGCTATAATATCGAAACTTTTACCGTCGGGGGCGATGCGGATTATAGAACCGTTATCAAAGGGAGCTTGTGCTACGTAACGCATACGTTTGCCAGTGCCTGTTACATAGAAGAAGTGTCCGCCAAGAAAGGGAACCTCTTCGTTCAATGGACGGGTGGGGGCAAGAGCGGGAAGGCTCTTCGATTCGTCGTCCATTAGATGTGTGACATTTACTGAAATGTTACCTCCGTTACGTTCGGCCCAACCTTTTGTCCACAGATATCCTGCTACTTCTGCTATGCGGTCAATCTCGGCCATTAGCGCTTTGTTTCTTCTGATAATTTCCATTGTTGTGTATTTTTATAGGTTAATTATTGCTTTGTATATGTCGTATGCTTGTTGCCATAGGAGGGTGTCCTGCGGCTCGAATATTACGGGAGGCTCCATCTGTGCTATAATACGGCGCATCTCCCAACGGTCGCCAACAAGACCTGCGGCGCGTGCCTGTACCATACAGTTGCCTATCGCTGTTGCCTCGGCGGGGCCGGCAACGGTGGGTATTCCTAAGGCATTTGCTGTGAGCTGATTAAGAAGTGCATTCTTTGAACCACCACCGATGATGTGCAGACGCTTTATCGCGTGGGGTGATAGGACGCGCATTGTCTCTAATGTGTCGCGGTAGCATAATGCAAGGCTCTCGAAAATGCAGCGTATGAATTGTGCGTGTGTCTGTGGCGCAGGCTGTCCGGTCTCTTCGCAGAAGCGGGTAATGGCGGCACTCATACTTGCGGGGTTGGCAAATACAGCAGCGTCGGGCTGTATGAAACTGCGGAAGGGTTCGGCAGCAGTAGCAAGCTCTACAATCTGTGGGTAGCTGTAGTTTACTCCCTCTCTCTCCCACTCCTTACGGCACTGCTCAAGTAACCACATTCCTGTTATATTCTTAAGGAAACAGGTTGTTCCGTCTATTCCGCCTTCGTTGGTGAAGTTATGACGATAGCTATCTTCGTTTATGATGGGATTTTCGCACTCTATTCCCATAAGGCTCCAAGTGCCGCTGCTAAGGTAGGCAAATTCCTTGTCGAGTGAGGGAATGGCTGCTATTGCCGATGCAGTGTCGTGTCCGGCAACTGCATATACAGGGATTTTGCCAATTCCTGTCTCTTGGGCAACCGAGTCGCTAAGGTGGCCTACCAATGTTCCGGGTAGCGAGAGTGGCAAAAGTATTTTGCTGTTAATTCCTGATGCATCGAGCAATCGCTTCTCGAACTCCTTTTTTGCGGGGTTCAATATCTGTGAGGTCGATGCTTCGGTATATTCGCACACCATCTTTCCTGTCAGCAGGTAGGTGAGGAGGTCGGGCATAAAAAGTATATGTTCGGCCTCTTCAAGGGCTACCGAACCCTCTCTCTTAGCGCTGAAAAGCTGGAACAGACTGTTGAAGTTCATTATCTGTATTCCCGTGCTTGCATAAAGCTCTTTTCTTGGAATTATTTTGAAATACTCTTCGGGGGCGCCGTCGGTATAAGGGTCACGATAGGCGCGAGGCAGGCCAAGCAGGCTGCCGTCTTTTGCTATATAACCAAAATCTACTCCCCAGGTATCTATGCCGATAGAGTGGGGCTTAATACCACGCTGTACGCAAATTTGCAATGCTTTTTTAAGCTCTTCGTATAGTGAATATACGTTCCAATAGTATTTACCATCGAGTTGCATAATGCCATTAGGGAAACGGTGTATCTCCTCTATATTGAATTTATTGCCGCATAGTGTGACTGTTACAGCGCGTCCGCTTGTGGCTCCAAGGTCAAATGCTAGAAATATCTGTTTGTCCATATTTTTGCTTTTTCATTGTCTAAAAGCAAAAATATATAAAACGAGCGAAAGTTCAAAGAGCGAGTGGGTGAAAATATATTTTCACACGCAACGAGCGAGGTTGGAACTTCGTGTAACAAATAATATCAAGCTTGCTTGAATATTTCACAGCGAGTGCAATAAATTTTCGGGGACAACCCAAAAATATATAAAACGAGCGAAAGTTCAAAGAGTGAGTGGGTAAAAAAAATTTTTACACGCAACGAGCGAGGTTGTAACTTCGTGTAACAAATAATATCAAACTTGCTTGAATATTTCACAGCGAGTGCAATAAATTTTCGGGGATCATTCTCAATCGGAGGCATAAACCGCTCCGCCGTACGGTGTATCATAGTACTATGCGTCAGGAGTCTCGTTTCTTTTTATTTTTGACAGTCTGTCTTTAACGTCAAAGAACATAAAGTAAGGGCAAGTACCTGT
>JAGCKB010000035.1 GCA_017647725.1 Bacteroidaceae bacterium | reverse complement strand
GCTCCTCTGTTTGGTTACCGCTTGTAGTGGCGGCGGTAAAAGTGATGTTGTGGCATTGGTCCCCGATATTCCGACTGCTGTACCAGAGATTTCGGGTGATGTGAAATTGAATTTAAAAAGTTTTCCTACACTTGTCGAGGTGGAGTATAAGGGTGACACTGCTCTTCTGTCGCGTCTGCCGCAGGGTGTTACTGCTTCGGTTAAAGGTTCCGATGTTGCTATTTACTGTAATATCGGTGGGGTAGAGGTCGCTCTTAAAGGCTCTACCCGCAATGGTTCGTTGCATATAATGGCAAATGAGCCTTTACTTCTCTCTATGAATTCGTTGGCTCTCTTTTCGCAGTCGAAGAATGCTATAACAGCCGTAGCACCTAAAGGTGTTTATATACGTGGTGTGGGCGATGCGCCCAATTATGTGCTTGATGTTTGCAAGAGCGAGGGTGAGTATGTAGCGAAGAATTCGGCAGCTATACGCATCGAGGGCAGTGCTGTGCTCTCAGGTGGTAATATTGCTGTGAAAAGTGAGAGAATGAGTGCTATTCATTGCTCGGATAAGATACTTCTCGATAGTATAAATCTTATAGTCGAAAAGGCTGCTGTTGATGCCATTGTTGCAGATAGCGGAATAGTTGTCGCAGGTGGTAATATTGCTGTCACAGAGGCACGTGACGCTTTTAAGTCGAAACGCGGAAATATGGTTGTTCTTGGCGGTAATGTAAGTGTCGAGGGCTCACGCGAGAAGGGCGATGGCGTGCAGGTGCGTAATTTCTATCTCTATGGCGGTAATGTCGATATTAAGACATCGGGAGCAGCAGCCCGAGGGGTGAACTCGAAAGGGGCGCTTTATCTTATGGATGGAATGTTGAATATTGCTACAAGTGGCGAGGCTATCTTCTCGCCTAAAAAGGCTGATTACACTTCGGCATCCTGCTTGAAAAGCGGTACCCACACATATATAAGAAATGCCTGTGTAGTGCTCGAGAATAGCGCTGTGGGTGGAAAGGGAATCAACTGCGATGGGATGATGCAGATAGATGGCGGTATTCTTTCGATTAACAATAGGGGTAACGATATTCAGCATCCGTTGGAGAGTGAAGCGCACTCCTCGGCAAAGGGTGTCAAGTGCGACAGCTCTATGCTGGTAAAGGGCGGAGTGATAGATATTCGTGTATTTGGCAAGGGTGAGCGCTGCGAGGGACTCGAGGCAAAAGGACGTATGATTATCGGAGGAAATGCGGCTATAAATGTATTTGCATACGACGATGCAATTAATGCCGGTGATGATTTAATTATAGAGGGCGGACGCATTTTTGCATATTCGGTGGCAAACGATGGTATCGATGGCAATGCAAGAATTAGTATAAAAGATGGCATTGTTGTTGCAAATGGCGCTCACGTTCCCGAGCAGGGTGTGGATACTGATGGCGATGACCGATTTGACATAACCGGTGGTACTCTTGTTGCAGTTGGTGGCAGTATGGGACCTTCGCCAACGATGCCACGCTCACACTTGACAGCGCAGCCTTTTGTGGCATTCGCAGGACAAGAACTTGTACGTGGCAGATATGTTGCATTGTGTAATGCCGATGGTGGTGTTATTTGTGCCTATAAGCTTCCTCGTTCTATGATGGGTGGTGCAGTCTCTCTCTCTTTGCCCGAACTATCTGTTGGTGGCAGTTACTCGTTGCAGATGTGCGACACTGTGGTAGGTGCACGTAATTTGGGTAACGGGCTTTTCGATGGTGGCACTGCATCGGGTACAGTAATAGGCTCGTGGGTGCAAGAGAAACTGTTGGCGCTTGCTTCTACCGATGGCAAGGTGGCTTTCTTGGATAAATTAGCTAAGGGCGATAATGGTGGTCGTCCTATGCCTCCTCCTCCTCCTTGTGGTGGTGATAATGGTGGTCGTCCTATGCCTCCTCCTCCCCCTGTTGGTGGTGATAATGGCGGTCGTCCTATGCCTCCTCCTCCTTTTGGTGGTGATAATGGTGGTCGTCCTATGCCTCCTCCCTCTTTTGGTGGCGATAATGAGAACTATGGCGAGGGGAACATTCCCGGTGGAGGTTGGGCTCCTATTCGTAAATAGTATTAAAGAGGCTTCGCAAGCCTAAAACTGCTCTTTTTATTCAACCTTATAGCAACGAGGGTGGCCCTTTTACTTTTGGGTCACCCTCGTCTCTCATCGTTTGGTGGCTGTAATCATAAAGGTGACGGCTGCGATGGCAATGCCTATGCCCAATACAACATTTGTGGTAAGCGGTTCGCCTAACATAAGTGTGCCGACGAGTATTGCTGTTATCGGCTCGAATACTCCAAGCACCGATGCTTTTGTCGCGCCTATATTGCGCGTCGAGATGGCAAGGGTGGCTGTGGATACTATTGTGGGCAGCAGGGCGAGTCCAATGAGGTTGAGCCAATCGGTCCAACCCGATATGTTAGCGGTGATTGCTGTGCCGCTAAGAGCCGTTTTGCCGAAAAAGATAATTGCGCCTACGCTTAGAGTGTAGAATGTGAGTAGCGAATTTGATATCCGTGCTATAGCTTTGCTGCGGTTTATGATTACAATGAACAGTGCATAAACAAATGCCGAGCCTAATGACAGGGCAACGCCTATGGGGTTTATTGTCTCGCCGTCACTGCCTTTTGTCATAATAATAACTCCGACAAATGTCGCGACAATGGCAATCCATACAGGCAACGATGGCACTACACGCAGAAATACCATAATTATGGCTACCAATACAGGGTACAGGAATATGAGTGTGGTGGCAAGCCCCGATGCTATATAGTTATATGCCTCGAAGAGGAAAATGCTGCTTGCGGTGTAGAGTAGTCCAAGCACAAACAGTATGCCTGACTGCTTCCACGATACCTTGAAACTCTGTCTGCTTAGTAAAAGAAATGCTGCAAGAATTATTACTGCAAATGAGTATCTGAAGAACAGTATCGACGCTATTGATGCGCCTTTGTTCATCAACGGTATGGCAAACAGGGGGTTCAGCCCGTAGGTAACTCCTGTAATGATGCCTGCGGGGTAGCCTATAATTGCATTTTTACTTAGTGCTCTCATTTATTGAACGTTCTATAAATTTATAATTTAATATTCTTAGAAGCTGTTTGAATCTTATTTCGGAATTAGCTTCTTAGTAGGGCTGGTTCAGTTTCGGCGTCCTAATTTATAGAACCACCCTAATCTTTCTTGCTTTTTCGCGTGCAAAGTTACTATTTATGCTATTTATAACAATCAATTCTATGGGTTTGGCATATTTTTTTTACCTTTGTCGACACTTTTGTAAGATATAAAGTGTAATAGGATTCTATGAAAAATTCGGATGTTTCTATATTCAAACGGCCGTTGTGGGTAACTATATTTGCTCTTACGGCTGCTATTGCGTGGGGATGGGCCTATCCGCTTATTAAACTGGGCTTTGCCGAGTTTGGCATTACGCAGGATATGACTGGTTCTAAAATGTTGTTTGCGGGTGTCCGTTTCTCTATTGCGGGACTCATTGTATTGGCTGTTGCGGCTGCAAAAAAGCGTTCCTTCGCTGTCTCTGATATCGCCGGGGCAGGGTATATCCTGCTCTTTGCTCTGCTTAATACAACGTTGCATTATGCCTTTTTCTATATCGGACTATCGCACAGCGGTGGTGCAAGGGCGGCTATTCTTAACTCGTTAAGTGTGTTTATGCTTGTGGTGCTTGCCTGCTTCTTCTTCAAGAGCGACAGGCTTACTGTGCGCAAGATTGTGGGCTGCATAATTGGTTTTGCCGGTGTTCTGGTGCTTAATGTGGGTGGTGGCGAGAGTGGCAGTTTCTCTTTTATGGGCGATGGTATGATTGTTCTGAATGCACTGTGCGCTGCATTCGCAGGGCTTATGACACGTGGATTGGGAAATAGGGCCGATGTCTTTGTGGGTACAGGTTACAGCCTTGCTGTGGGAGGATTTATGCTGCTGGTGATTGGCATTGTGATGGGTGGAAAGTTGCCTCATATTACGCTGTGGGGTGTTATTATACTGCTGTTGCTGGTACTTATATCTTCGCTCTGCTTTACGCTTTATAATAAATTGCTTACCTGT
>JAGCKB010000328.1 GCA_017647725.1 Bacteroidaceae bacterium | reverse complement strand
TAAATCAACTGTTTCCGATATGTCTAAGATACAAATTTGAAAGCAAATCACAACTATATGTGTAGTTGACACAAGCACCTCAGTACTGTTTCCGATATGTCAAATATAGCAACAAACGAGCGAGATAGACAAAGTTTACTTTGTCATTTCACAGCGAGTGCAGACTATTGTTCGCGCTAAAGCGCAAAGATAGCAATTTGAAAGCAAATCACAACTGTCGCAGACGGAGTATATAATAATGAGCGTACTATTTCCGATATGTCAAAGATAGCAACAAACGAGTGAGATAGACAAAGTTTACTTTGTCATTTCACAGCGAGTGCAGGCTATTTTCGCGCTTTAGCGCAAAGATAGCAACAAACGAGCGAGATAGGCAAAGTTTACTTTGACATTTCACAGCGAGTGCCTAAAATCTTCGAAAGATATTTCAAAGATAATAAAAAACATCAAAAAACATCGAACAAAATAAATTCCATTAATAGATTGTAATATTTTTGGTATCACAGAAAGAAACTTTACCTTTGCAATATGCCAAAAGAGAGAACTATGATGAAGATTGCAATTATAGGAGCCGGAAATATGGGCGGTGCCATAGCCCGTGGATTGGCAAGGAGTGCCAAAGATGTGACAATAGCTGTAAGCAACCCCACCACCGGAAAACTTGATAAACTGAAGACGGAGTTTCCTGCAATAGAGACTACGACTGACAATGTGGCGGCCGCCAATGATGCCGATATAATAGTGATTGCCGTAAAGCCTTGGCTTGTGGAGCAGGTGATAAAGGAGATTGAGCCCGGAGCACCGCAGGTACTGGTATCGGTTGCGGCAGGTATTGACACCGTAGATTTGGAAAGAATGACCGGTGAGACAGGCATGACGATATTCAAGGTGATACCAAATACTGCGATAAGCCTTATGCAGAGCACGACACTTGTTGCATCACGCAATGCAACGGCCGGACAGGAAGAAATGATGCTCTCTTTGTTCTCAGCTATGGGAGAGACATTCCTTATCCCTGAAAAGCAGATGGCTGCTGCAACGGCAATGACATCGTGCGGCATTGCTTATGCCCTCAAATATATACAGGCCGTGACACAGGCCGGCATTGAGCTTGGCATAAAGCCTGGTGTTGGTATGAAAATGGTGGCGCAATCAATGAATGTTGCTGCGGAACTGATTCTGCAGAACGATACGCATCCCGTCCTTGAGATAGAAAAGGTGTGTACCCCGGGCGGAATAACCATAAAAGGTGTTAACAGCCTCGAAGCAGACGGATTCACAGCGGCACTTATAAATGCTGTGAAGGTTGCTGCAAAATAAAGTGCATCCTTAAAAAACAGCTTCTAAAAATGAGGATGCCCATTAGTTTTTAGGCATCCTCATAAAGTTGAATCAAATAGTGCTCTTTTCAGCCTCACTGTATAATTTCTCAATATACTACCCTATCCAATATACCGGTGAGGGCTGCGATGGCAATTCCATAATTTGTTATTGGAATATTCTGTCCTTTTGCCTGACGTACACGCCACAATACGTGGCGGCGAGTGAACATGCAGGCGCCGCAATGTATTATGAGGTCATAGGATGATAGGTCATCGGGAAAATCATTGCCCGATACTATTTTTATATCCAGCGCTTCGCCCAGGCGCTTGCGCAAAAGGCGCGGCAGTTTAACACGCCCTATATCTTCGTTTTGCGGAATGTGCGAGCAGGCCTCAGCAATTAGGATTCTTGCATTGGATGGCAGGTTTAGCAACACCTCGGCACCTGCGCGGAAGGCATCGATATCACCTTTATTACGCGCCATAAGTACCGAGAAAGAGGTTAGTCGTGTCTGGGGGGGAGTTAGCGCTTTTACCTGCGCAAACACCTGTGAGTCGGTAATTATAAGCGCAGGAGGTGCTTGTAATTGTGCCAACATCTGCGGTAGTTCTTCAGGAGCACAACATAGTGCAAGACAGTGCTTGTCGAGCAGATTACGCAGTGTCTGAACTTGGGGCTGTATGAGCCTGCCTTTAGGTGCCTGCGCATCCTGCGGCATCACAAGAACCACCGTATCTCCGGCTTTTACCAACGTGTGGGTGATATCCTCGATATTATCATCGAGTTTATGAATATCGGCCATCCGCGCAAGCAGCGCATCTATTCCACTGCCATCACGAGCTGATACGGGCAAGACGTCGCATCCCAAAAGAGTTGTCCACTCTTGCAGTAGAGAGTCTCTGCAACTGTCGCACTTGCCTAAAAGAAATATTACCGGGATTCCCGATTTTTGAAATCTCTCTTTCCACTCTTTTTCCATTGAGGCCGATGCAGTGCTATCCGAGAGCAGAATAACAGCAAGGTCAATGCGTCTTGCCGCTGCTATCGTACGCTCAACACGAAGCCCACCAAGCTCTCCCGAGTCGTCATATCCTGCTGTGTCGCCTATTACAGCAGCTCCAATGCCGGGTAGCTCTATATTTTTCCACACTGTATCGGTGGTGGTGCCTGCAACGTCACTTACGATGGATACATCTTGCTTTGCAAGAGCATTTATAAGGCTCGATTTTCCGGCATTGCGACGACCGAATATTGCAATATGATAGCGGTTGGAACGTGGTGTTTCACTCATACATTTTTTCCTTATTTATATATCCAAGAAACATTCAGATAACTTCTAAAAGCGGAAATCTCTCTCGCCATCGGCAATCTTGCCAAGATATTTCTCGGCTGTTGCTCGTGCACGTTCATTGGGAATATCATTGAGCAGGCGCTTTATCATCGCCTCACACTTTTCGCGTACCTCGGGCGAAGCGTAATCCTGCATATACTCTTTAAGTGTCAACAGAGCATTGGGCAGACAACAGTTGGCAATCTGTCCACTCTTTAGCAGCTGCATAAAGCGGTCTCCGGTGCGTCCCTCGCGATAACAGGCAGTGCAGAAGCTGGGAATGTGGTCGAGGTCGAGCAACCAACCTACCACCTCATCAAGCGAACGGTGGTCGGCAACATCGAACTGTGCCGAGTTCTCCTCGGCTGTCTCTTCGTGCACGTAACCGCCTACGCTTGTGCGTGAGCCTCCGCTAATCTGTGATATTCCAAGCTCGAGCAATTTTGCGCGGCTGCTCTGGCTTTCACGTGTCGATATTATCATTCCTGTGTAGGGAACAGCAATACGAGTAATTGCCACTATACGGAAGAATACATCGTCGGGAACAGCATTCTTAAAGTCGGCAGTGTCAATGTCATCGGCCATACAGAGACGGGGGACGCTTATCGTATGAGGACCAACACCGTATGTTGCCTCAAGATGCTCGGCGTGCATAAGCAGACCTATAAAATCGTAGCGGTAGGTCTCGAGTCCGAAGAGTACTCCTATACCGACATCGTCTATTCCACCCTGCATTGCGCGGTCCATTGCCTCGGTGTGGTAGGCATAGTTACTCTTGGGACCTGTGGGATGCAACGCCTCATAGTTTTTCTTGTTATATGTCTCTTGAAAGAGGATATATGTTCCTATGCCGGCATCGCGCAGACGACGGTAATTCTCGACCGTTGTTGCCGCGATATTTACATTCACACGTC
>JAGCKB010000327.1 GCA_017647725.1 Bacteroidaceae bacterium | reverse complement strand
AGCGTATCGTTATTATGAAATAACCTGCCATCGCAATCGACCTTATCGATTCGAGAAAAGCTGTCATATATTCTCTTTCGTCCCACATCATCGTGGCTGCATAGAAACGAGCAGAAACGTCGGTCGTCGAACGACTTATTATCGGCAGAGTTCATATACTCTATTTTTCTCTTTATATCGTCGTAGTTGTCTGTAGGGTCGAACACGTCCCACATCAGCCAAAAGGGATGGCGCAGATACTGAGGATGCTCAATCTCGTCAAACCCCAATGATAGTTTAAACCGTTTATCATAAATAAACTGATGTGCCCAATGCTGCATAGTAGGTTTGTGTAAATTCTCTCGGGCTACAAATATTCTGCAATCGGCGTTATCGATTCTTGTCAACCAGGCAGGGCCAAAGATACTATATAGCGCCACTTTTGTTTTTGGTTTATTATCCAGCAGCCCTCTTTTCTCGATAAAATTCACAAGGAAGAGGTCTTGTGGTACGATTCTACTCCAATTGTATATTTTCACTTTATGACCTTTGCAAGCAGCAAGCGATAAACTACGAGATTGAAGAATCTCTTTCCAATATATGTACTTGTTAATTACTTTCTTTATAATATTCATATCCTATCACATTAAAACGTGTCACCTTTATACCAATCGGCGAACACTGTTTTTTAATTCAAACAAAATATGTGCAAATTTAAATAATCCGTTTGTTGCCACATACAACAATATACGATTTATCATTGATTTATTTAACTTCCACACATCTTTATCTACCTCGGGATACAATGTTTTAAACACCTTTGGCATATTAGCTTCAAATAGAGCATATTTCAAATCGAGTTTATTTAGAACGATTAACTCCTTGCGGTCGGGCACTACCTCTTGCAGCCTTGATATGAACATCTTGCGCAGTTCAAATAACGCAGTCGAAAAGTTTCTTGTAATACTGCCACTGTTTACAATTTGGTCATAATGATAGAAAGCCTTATTTAAGTATGCAACCTTGATGCCTTTTTGCAGCAATTTTACACACACCAGATAGTCCTCGCAATAGTTCAGGCCCTTTACAAATGCTATATTATACAGTGTATAACACTCCCTCCTTATGAGTTTATTACACAGCGAGCCGTGCAACCTATACAAAAGCAGTTCCTCGAGAACAACGTCGGCACTGTTGTTTGTCGGCTGCTGAACGCGGTAGATACTACCCTCATTTTCTTCGACCAAGAAGTCGCATATAACCATATCGGCTTTTTCAGTCTTTGCCCTATAGTATAACTCCTCGAGCATCGTCGGCTCTACCCAATCGTCGGGGTCGGTGTGAATGGTATATTCCCCTCTCGCTTTGTCGACACCCAACTGACGTGCCGAAGCTACCCCTCCATTCTCTTTATGAAACACTCTGACACGATTATTCTTTCGAGCATAATCGTCGCAGATGGCGCCACTGCCATCAAGGCTGCCATCGTCGACAAGAATAACCTCGAAATCATCGAATGTCTGAGCAAGCAGACTGTTGATGCAACGATGTATATAAGCCTCAGCATTATATACGGGCACAATTACTGATATTTCGGGGGTAGGAATCATCTTTTTACAACTTTTATCTTGCTTAATAGAGATCTTGCTCTCGACTTTATCATTGTACGTACCTCATCATTTACTCCAAACAGATATAACACTGCCAAAGTGGATACAACTGAAACAGTACACACCAACACAAATCGCAATAAGCCCTCATCCATTTGACGCTGAACTAAATAAGGAACAATCATTGCTACTACTATCAGCAAGAAATTCTTCAAAAATATTTTAACAAAATACTCCATTGCCGGGAAATTTGCATATCGATATAGCAGATACAACGTAACAGCCATACCTAAAAATTGCGGTATCAGTCCCACGAAATAGACATCGGTTGGAGAGCCGCCAAAATACCCTACAGCGAATACAATAGGAACCTTTATGAGATAAATAGGAGATATTATCAGAGACAACTGTTTTACGTTTCCGGTTGCATTAAGCCCCTGGTCTACCATTATATTTGAATATTTTATAAGATAGACAATGATGGTAATCTTTATGAATGCCGACGTATATTCGGGAACCTCGCCCAACCACAGTTCGAGTACATAATCTATTTCCAGCAATACCGGTACCGCAAAAATAGCAAATAGGAACAGTGTATATTGCGAGACATTGAATATAAGCCTCTTGAATCGTTCCATATCTCCCTCGCCATAAAATTTTACCAATTGCGGAACTGCAGCTGTTATAAATCCTGTAACAAACTGTTCGATAGTAGTCAATACCGTACCTGCCAATCCTTGTGCCGCATTAACAATTGTTCCAAAAAAGAAGTTCAGGATCATTGTAACACCCTGAAGATTCATTACAGCACAAAAATGTCCCAACGTTGTCCATCCCGAAAATGCACACATCTCCTTGAGCAGCACTCTGTCGACCTTTAACGACATCTTGCACTCTTCGAACCTACGGGAGCAATAGAGACGGTAAATAACGATATTGATTATTGATACTACCAAAACAAGGGCTGCGTATATTATCAGTTTATCTCCTTTGAAAATAAACAGAAACAGTAGCACAGCTATCTTTGCAACAATATCGAATATGCTCATATAAGCATATATATTGAACTTTTCGTGAGCTGTTACAGCTGCGACGTAAGGTGTTTGCGTTATCTGCGACATACACGTTATCACCGAGAATTGGAAAATAACATTTACCGCAAACATTCTCTCTTGGTCTACATTCAAAAGATTATTGATATACCATAGTCCAAAAGTCTCTAACAAAAGACCAACAACCAATGCTATTCCAAGATGTATAACAAACGCAGTAGAGAATGT
>JAGCKB010000326.1 GCA_017647725.1 Bacteroidaceae bacterium | reverse complement strand
GCTGTTCCGGCTATAGGTTATCTTCCACAGTGTTCATCCATAGACCGCATCTTTCCTATGAGTGTGCGTGAGGCTGTGTCGCTGGGGCTTGTAAATAAAGAGAATTTCTTTAATCCTTTTGCTCGTATAGAGACTCGTTTGGTCGATGAGGCTATGGAGCGTATGATGGTGGCTCATCTTGCAAAAAGGAGCATCGGTGAGTTGAGTGGAGGGGAGTTACAGCGTGTACTATTGGCACGTGCTGTGGTCTCTCGCCCCGATGTTATTTTTCTTGACGAACCGTCGACCTATCTTGATAATCGTTCCGAGACGCATCTGTATGAACTTATAGAATCGCTGAATGACAATTGCGCAGTTGTCCTTGTTGGTCACGACGTTGATAATATACGCTCCTTTGCCAAGAGTGTGGCGGTGGTAGATGGCGCAGTGTGTCTTGAGGAACTATCGGCCTCTTAATAAGAGGCTGTAGCCTTTATCCCGGCATCTGCGAGCAACGATACAATGTGGTCGAGCTCCTCACGTGTCGCTTTCTGTAGCCCCTGTTGCGGTGTCTCGCGGTCAATTGTGTATATCATTACCTCGCGTGGTGCAATAGCCTTAACTGTCTCTAACCAGGGAAGAACGTATTCGTCGCCCGTATTATCGACGCTCACACCGTCGACAATGCCTTTCATAAACATTGTCTGTACCACAAGAGCGCCATTGAAAGCCTTCATACACTCTATTATATCCTGCAATTTATAGGCATCATTAGGCCTGTCGACGCGTGCGATATAATCCTCGTTCACTGTGTCGAGTTTTAGGATATTGTTATCTACTTTCTTAAGCGCTTCGAACACTGCTGGGCGACCTATGAGTGTGGCATTGCTCAGTACGCTGACTTTTGCTTTTGGAAAGTATTTGTCGCGCAGAGCGATTGTATCGTCTATAATCTCGGAAAAACGTGGATGGATGGTGGGCTCGCCGTTACCTGCAAAAGTCAGAACATCGGGAGCTGTACCCTCGCGCTGCATTGCTACAAGCTGTGCCTCGAGTGCCTGGCGAACCTCTTCGCGTGTAGGCAGTGGGGTACGGCTGCGATGAGTGGCATTAAATCCGCACTCGCAGTATATGCAGTCGAATGTGCACACTTTGCCATCGCCGGGCAGAAGATTTATGCCAAGCGATATACCCAAACGGCGGCTGCGTACGGGACCAAAAATAGGGGACGGAAATATTATAGTTGCCATAATTTCTTGAATTGGTGTTAAAATAAAAACAGATTCTGATTCTTATTGTTTATCGTCGCTTGGCACAAGTCTATCCTGGAGCATACGTGCCATATACTGCTGAATAATAGCTTTGAGCTCGCGTTCCATGATTGCTGCCTTTTCGGGTGCTCTATCCAAGAGGTTCTCCTGCGATGCGGAGTTACAGCGTATATCGGTAAGCGATACAGCCTTTGTTCCGTCGAAAGTGAGCATATACTCATCCTTGAAATATTGATATAGTCCGCTTACCCAATTCACAGCATAGCTATCCTGTGGCTCAAGGCGCAACAGGCTCTTACCAAACGAAAGGAATGGGCGGCTGTAGCCAAGATAATCGAGCACAGTGGGCATTATATCTATCTGCTGAGCTATCCTCACGCTGTCGACAGCGGGAGTGAAAGGTGCATCGGCTGTTGGAGAATAGAATATTACAGGAACCTCGAAAGCTCCGGATGGGGTGTTATAACGCTGGTCGTAGCACTCGTTAGTGTGATCGGCTGTAATTACAAAAAGAGTGTTTTTGAACCATGGCTCTCGGCTCGCTCTTTCAAAGAAACCTCGTAAAGCATTATCGGTGTACTGTATGCATTTGTGGATAGGAATTTTACCCTCCTTATATATATTGGCATACTCGGCAGGGACTGCGAAAGGGTGGTGCGACGAGGCACTGAACATCGACGCAGCGAAGGGCTCTTTCAGCGTTCCCAATGTCTCGGCATAGAATTTGAAGAAAGGCTCATCCCAAATAGCCCAGGCACCGTCAAAATCGTCGTTACCGCTATATTTTGCATCATACTCTTCTTTGCCATAGTACTCTTTGAAGCCTGTTGCCTTTGCAAATGCCTGAAAGCCCATAGAACCGTTGGGGGCACCGTGGAAAAATGCTGTGTGATAACCCTCTTTGGCAAGCTCGCCCGCAATACCGCTTACCTTATTAAGCGAGGAGGGAGTGACAAAGAACGGTTCAACAAACATTGGTATTCCCGAGAGTACCGAGGGCATTCCATCGATACTCTTACGACCGTTGCCGTAGGAGTAGGCGTATGTGTGGCTCACCGATATGAGTGAGTCGAGGAATGGTGTCAGAGTGGCCTCGTCTCTATGAGGATTATATGCACCGATATACTCTTTGCCGAAGCTCTCCACAATGAATACCACCACATTTTTGCGCAAGGTAGTGTCGGCGGGATATTGCAATATAGGGTCAAATATCTCGGAAAGTTCCTTTTCATCGAAGAAATTAACCTCTTTGAATGGGTTCTTGCCTATTGTACGTATCATTGAAAAAGGTGTGTTCAGCACTATTGCTGCCTGTGATGGAGAGGTGATATATTCGTTGGCATCGTTAAGGCTGATAGGACGCACAGTGCGTCCGATGCCGCCTCTTATACCGAATATAATAAGGGGGGCAACAGCTGCAAGCAGTAGAGTACGCGAGATATAATATTTAAGCAGCCCATAGCAGTTACGCGCCGGGGTGTAAAAATACCATAGGAACCAGATTATAAAGATGCCTGCAACAACAAGGTACCAATGGGCTATGACCTCGTGCCCGATAATTGTTGCAATATTGCCTTCGTTCGAGAATTCCGAGAAGAGCGACCACGTAGTGCGTCTGCCCGAGAAAGGTACGTACACTGCGTCGCACAGATTGGCAATAACACCAATACCGTTACACAGCACAAAGAGCAGGCGCTCTATCTTCTGCATAATAGTACCCTCCTTGATGTGTAGCGGCAAAAGCAGCGCCACAATATATGGGATATTCAGATAGCACACAGCAGCTGTGTCGAAGCGCAGTGCGCCTTTCAGCATAGGCCACCACGGTGTTGTCTGTAACCCTTGAGCGAACATATCATAGTTTACAAACAGAAACAGCAGTCGGCAGCCAGCCAGCACAATGTATGCAAGTACTATATTACTTATCAGTGCTACGACAATATTCCTCTCTTTTCTCATTCTCTATTCCTTAATGTATATGTAATGCGTCTTATATGAAGCCTATCGACTTATCTTTGCTGAAAATCGTTATATGCAGCCTGTAATATCGCCTTTGCCTTTGTGGCGCGTGAGTGCATTGCGTCGGCAGGCTTCTCAATGCGTATGTTATTGGCATCAAGGTCGAATAGCGTAAAACCTGTAGAGTCGATAAACGATATTCCGTTGTTGAATGCATGATAGGCAAAGGGGTAGTCGTACGATGGTGAGAGTACGTTGCGGCTGTAAGGAAAACTCTCTGTTGGCAGTCCAAGTTGTGCAAGCAGGGTGGCAGGAAGGTCGCTTTGGTTGCATATTGTCTCTATCTGTCGGCTCTCCTTTACTGCGCCACCGGTGAAAAGCAGGGGTATGCGGTTGCGGTTCTCGTTGGCTTGGTCTATTCCTTTGGGGAAGCCGATGACTGCGTGGTCGGGCATACAGACAACAAGTGTGTTCTCCCATAGCTCGCTCTCTTTAAGGCGCTTAATGAAATTACCCAAGCACGAGTCGACGTAGGCGAATGAATTGGCAATGGGATTGTCCGATATTCGGCTGTAGGGGACAGTCCACGGTTCGTGGCTGCTTAGTGTCAGATATGTTATGTGCCAGGGCTCTTGCGGACGGTGTTTTACAAGGTGTAGCAGCGAGTCGAATGTGATGTGGTCGCTTACGCCCCATTCGTGTCCGCCTTTTTCCTTTATGGTGAAATCCTTGTCGGCAATAAGCTCGTCGTATCCTGTTGAGTAGAAGTAACTCTTCATATCTGTGAAATTAATGTCTCCACCATACAGGAAAGCATTATGATATCCTGCCTCAGAAAGTACCGAGGCTATTGACGATAGTCCCTGGCTCTTTATTACCGATTTCATCACTGAGGTCTTGGGGAACGATAGGTATCCGCTCAGCGAGCAGATGAGGCCTCGGTCGGTGCGGTAGCTGTTGGCATAGCATTGTGTAAACAGTACTCCCTCTTGCGATAATCGGTCGAAATTGGGCGTTACTCCTTGCGCGCCGCCCATACTCTCGATGAGTGAACAGCTCATTCCCTCGAGAAGTATTGTTATAATGTTTGGACGGCGGTTGTTTAGCAGTGTATCGCTTATCGCGCTGTCTTGCTTGTAAAGTCCGTCGATACGGGCATTAAGTTCTTCGGGGCTGTAGAAACGGTAGGCCTCGCTGTAATCCTCGCGCTTGCCTATCGAATAGATGAAACTGAAGATAGGATTTACTGCCGAGTGATTTAGAAATTGGTCGTTGCTGAAATAGACCTTGCCAACGTTGTTTGTCGATTCTCCCACTCCGCCTCGTATGCCCAGGAAAATCAGTCCGGCGGTGAGGAGCAGCCCAACCAATGGCAGCACTCGCGGCTTGGAGGGACGCAGGCTCTTCGAGGTGGCAAAATGGAGCAGGGTGAAAAGTAGGGTGACAAGAACGATAAATGCTATCAGACGTGTTGCAATGTATCCTGCACTGACGCTTGCAAAAGCATTGGAGGGTGAGTCCAGGTACAAAAGAAACGAGGCATCAAGCTTAAATTGCCAAAAGGGATAGAGGCTTATATCTGCTACAAAAGCCGAAGCAATGATTGTTGCTACAAAGAGGTTGTAGACGATGAATAGTTTGCGCATCGGCATATATGCAAACAGGCTCACTATGGTAAGTAGCAGCGGTAGTGCGGTGATGTATCCGGCTACAGCTATGTCCAACTGCAGTCCATGCCAAGCTACCAGCATATAGTCGGTTAAAGAGTGACAGCCCTCTCCTGTAACTGCCATAAAGATAAGTCTCAGAGGAACAAAGCAAAGTATAAGTGCCACGTAATACTTAAGCAGGAATAGGAATTTCTCTTTTACATTTTCCATAGGTAGCTCTATTTACGTCCAAAATCGGCGGGAATCTCTCCCCATTGGGCAGTCTCCCACTTCATTAGTCGGTTTTTGTATGTGTGTGTGCGTAGCCACAGTTCGGCTCGGTCGATGAGCTTGAACAACTCCTCGGTACGTGCCTCGCGTGGCAATTTTGTCTTGCACTTTTTCTGTTTCACCCACAGCAGGGCATTGTGGCTGTCGCTGTAGATGGGCATTTCGTTTCCTTTCTGTCCAAGCAGTGCAAGGGCGTGGACGATGGCAAGAAACTCGCCGATGTTATTGGTGCCGTACATGGGGCCGAAATGAAAAATCTGCATTCCGCTTCCCACGTAAACGCCACGATATTCCATCTGTCCGGGATTGCCACTACAGGCTGCATCAACGGCAAGAGCATTAAGCTCGACCTCGGAAGGCAGTTCTTCCGGGGTGCGAGCCTCATTCTCTTTCTTTGCCTTTGACCCTATGAATTTGTAGGGCGATGATGCGTATGCGTGTTCGGCTTCGGGGAGTGTGGCAAAAGACTTATACAGTGCTTGATTGACACCTTTTATCTGTGCCTGGCACTCGTCCCACGAATCATATATGCCCGGGGTGAGGCCGTTCCACACGACGTAGTAGCGTTTCTTTCCCATTGCGGTCTGTTACATTCTTTCGGGAACCTCGATACCAAGGAGGTTCATTGCGCTCTTTATCACTTTACCCACATTGCGTGTGAGGAGTATGCGGAATGCCTTCTTGGTAGCATCCTCCTCGCGCAGAATGCTGAAATCGTGGTAGAATTGGTTGTATCCCTTTGCAAGCTCGTAGGCGTAGTTTGCAATGCCCGAGGGTGAGTAGTCGTTACCGGCCTGACGTACAACGTTGGGGTACTCGTTGAGCATACGGATGAGTGAACACTCTTTCTCGCTTATTGCATCGGGAGATGCTGCACCCTCGACGATAACACCTGCCTCGGCTGCTTTTCTCTCGATAGAGCGTGTACGGGCGTATGTGTACTGTATGAACGGGCCGGTATTTCCGTTGAAGTCGATTGACTCTTTGGGGTTGAAAAGCATATTCTTGCGAGCATCTACCTTAAGCATAAAGTATTTAAGGGCACCAAGGCCGATGATGCGGTTAACATCTGCAGCCTCCTCGGCTGTCAGGCCGTCGAGTTTGCTGCCAAGCTCCTCGGCTGTCTCGCGTGCAGTATTAATCATCTCCTCCATAAGGTCGTCGGCATCTACTACGGTACCCTCGCGGCTCTTCATCTTACCCTCGGGAAGCTCTACCATTCCGTATGAGAAGTGAACAAGTCCCTTGCCCCATGAGAATCCAAGCTTGTCGAGAAGCAATGAAAGAACCTGGAAGTGATAGTTCTGCTCGTTGCCGACAACATAAACCATCTTGTCAATGGGGTAGTCGCGGAAACGTAGCTGTGCTGTACCAATATCCTGTGTCATATATACCGATGTGCCGTCGCTGCGCAGCAATAGTTTCTCGTCAAGGCCATCACCGCTAAGGTCGGCCCACACCGATTCGTCGGGACGACGATAGAATACTCCCTTTTCCAAACCTTCGAGAACAGTCTCTTTACCAACCAAATAGGTGTCGCTCTCGTAATAGATTTTGTCGAATCCTACGCCCAACTTACGGTAGGTCTCGTCGAATCCCTCGTAAACCCATCCGTTCATTGTCTCCCACAGGGCGCGAACCTCTTTGTCGCCTGCTTCCCATTTTACAAGCATCTCACGTGCCTCGGCCATAAGGGGTGATGCTGCTTCTGCCTCCTCTTTTGTCATTCCGCCTGCCATAAGCTCGGATAGCTCGGCTTTGTAGTGCTTGTCGAATGCTACGTAGTAGTCACCGATGAGGTGGTCGCCCTTCTTGCCGCTTGATGCGGGTGTCTCGCCGTTACCCCACTTCTGCCAAGCGAGCATAGACTTGCAGATGTGTATGCCTCGGTCGTTGACGATATTTGTCTTTACGACGCGATTGCCGTTGGCTGCCAATATGTTAGATAGCGCATAACCCAAAAGGTTGTTACGGATGTGTCCCAGATGAAGGGGCTTGTTGGTGTTGGGCGACGAGTACTCGACCATTACCAGTGGCGATGACTCGGTGATGGGAGTAAGTCCCCATTCATTGGCATTGTCAATCTCTTCGAGAAGGTCTATCCAATATTGTGGCGCAATTGCCAAATTGAGAAAGCCCTTAACTACATTGAATGATGAAATAACGGGTTGCGCTGCTGCAAGATGTGCGCCGATTTCCTGTGCAGTCTCCTCGGGCTTTTTGCGTGAGAGCTGCAGGAATGGGAATACAACTAATGTAAAGTCGCCCTCGAATTCTTTGCGTGTCTTTTGCAACTGAATTTTCTCGGGTGCGACCTCTTGTCCGTAGAGCTCTTTAAGTGCTGCTACGATGCTTTCGGTAAGGATTGTCTCTATATTCATTGTTTTTAGTGTTTATTGTCTTCAAATATGGCGCGAAGATACAAAATATATGTGGTTTTTTTGTTTATTATTGCTAAAAAGAGAAAATAGGATAGGGTAGTTTTTTATTATTTCTCTAATTTGCACTATCTTCGCAGCTCGAAACGATAAAAACCTATCTGTGTAATGAGAGAATTTCCTGTAGTAACCAAGAATCTGCTTGCTATAAACGCGTTGCTTTTTCTGGCAACATGGGTGGCCGATACAAAGGGGGTGGACCTGAACTCAATCTTGGGCCTGCATCTTTTTTTGGCCGAGGATTTTAAGCCTCTGCAAATTGTGACATATATGTTTATGCATGGCGGCTTTACTCACCTGCTTTTCAATATGTTTACTCTGTTTATGTTTGGTCGTGTGCTTGAGCAGGTGTGGGGTGCAAAACGCTTTCTTGTCTTTTATATGGCAACGGGAATTGGTGCCGGATTGGTACAAGAAGTGTTGCAATATATCTATTTTCAGACGTCGCTGTCGATGTACGAGGGCGTGAGTCTGGCTCCTGGATTGGTTATCCCTATGGCCGAGTACCTTAATCTGTGGACTACGGTGGGTGCCTCGGGTGCCATCTATGGTATTCTTATGGCATTTGCTATGACCTTCCCTAATGAACGTATGTTTGTGATTCCCATTCCTTTTCCTATAAAAGCCAAATATTTTGTCCTTATTTTCGGTGCAATTGAACTGCTTTCGGGTCTTAGTCCGAGGATGGGCGATAATGTTGCACATTTTGCTCATTTGGGAGGTATGGTGTTTGGATTGTTGTTAATTCTTTATTGGCGTAAAAAAGGAGATATAAATGGCCCATATTATTAAAAACCTGTGGGACAGGTTCTGTAAAGAGAGTATTGTCGGTAAATATATTTATGCTAATGTTGCAGTGTATGTGACGGTGGCGCTTGTTGGTGTGTTTGCAACACTTATGAATGCAGTGCTGCCTATTGCCGAGTTTATGCGTTGGTTCGAACTGCCTGCATCTGTGCAACATCTTCTATATCAGCCGTGGTCGCTTGTAACCTATATGTTCATCCATAATGGTTTTATGCATATTTTGTGGAATATGTTTGCACTTTATGGTTTTGGGCGTATCTTCCTCAATTTCTACTCTATCAGACATTTTATAGGTGTCTACTTCTTTGGTGGTATTGTTGGTGGTCTGTTTTTTATTCTTGCTTACAATATCTTCCCCTATTTCGAACCAGTTGTTGATGACTCGTATCTTGTAGGAGCTTCGGCGGCTGTTATGGCAATAGTGGTTGCCTCGGCGGTGCGCACACCTAATACAGTTGTTAATCTGATGTTTTTTGGAGCTGTGCGTTTAGCCACACTGGCAACGATAACCGTTATTATATCAATACTTTTACTTTCATCCGAGAATGCAGGCGGTAATTTTGCGCATATAGGTGGAGCTATCGCAGGAGCGATTTTCGCCATATCACTGAATAAGGGACACGATGTTACCAAGTTGATAAATTGGGCTTGTGATAAATTTACTCTGCTATTTGAAAAAGCAAAGAACTTGTTCGCGCGTCGTCCAAAGATGGAATTTAAACGTACGCAAGGCGCTGCCAAACACTCGGCCGATTACGATTATAATGCTCGCAGACGCGAGAAAGAGAATACAATGAACGAGATTCTTGATAAGGTTAAACGCAGCGGTTACGCTTCGCTCACCGACGAGGAGAAAAAACGTCTTTTCGATAGCTCACAGAAATAATTACCGACTTTCAGGATGATTAAAAAGCTTGTCTCTGTCTTTTTAGCCTGAATCCCATCTTTTTATTCAACAAAAATAGAAAAGATTGCGCCCTGTTTTACATTCGGGGCGCTCTTTTCTTTTTTTATAATGCAACTGCTACATTTTGTTTTGTATGTATTTCTATGTAAAAAATAGAGATTTAAACCTTTTCAACAGCTATTCTGCTGTATAAAATGAAGAAAATTGCTACTAAATCTATTTATTTCAGAAAAAAACGCTATATTTGCGAACTTTAAAAAATTGGCTTAGAGTCTCTTTATGTCTCTTTGCCTATTTTTATGGAATTTTTATAAGTTGTTTTTACAAGTATAACCGATATTCAAAGCGGGAAAAGGCCTGTAAATCAAGACTGCTTTAGACGACAAACTAAATAATAAATAATTTTAAACAAAATGCAAAACAAAGGATTTGTAAAAGTAATTGCGCTACTCTTTACTTTGGTATGCGTGTTCTATCTTTCGTTCTCTTTTGCAACAAGTTACCATAATGGTGAGGCTGCTAACGACCCCAAGGGCGTACAGCACTATATGGACTCTATGCAGAATGAGAAGGTTTGGTTGGGTCACACCCTTAGAGAGTGTCGCGAGATGCAGATTGGCCTTGGACTCGACCTCCAGGGTGGTATGAATGTGATTATGGAGGTATCGGTTTCCGATGTAGTAAAGGCTCTTGCCGGATATAAGACCGACCCCGTGTTCAATCAGGCTGTAGAGACTGCTAAGAAAGAGGCTGTCACCAGTGGTGATGATTTTATCACATTGTTTATTAAAGAGTACAAGAAACTGGCTCCCGAGGGTAGCTTGGCTACGCTGTTCGCTACTCAGCAGTTGAAGGACAAAGTTACAACACGCTCTACCGATAGCGAGGTTGAGAAGGTAATCCGCGAGGAGGTACAGGCTGCCGTAGACAACTCGTTCAACGTCCTTCGTACACGTATCGACCGTTTCGGTGTTGTTCAGCCTAACATTCAGGCTCTCGAGGGTATGGGACGTATTATGATTGAACTTCCCGGTGTAAAAGAGCCCGAGCGAGTGCGTAAGTTGCTCCAGGGTTCGGCTAACCTCGAGTTCTGGGAGACATACGACGCACAGGAGATTATTCCTGCACTCGTATCTATCAATACTAACCTTGCCGAGGTTGAAAATGCAAAGAAAGATATTGAGGCCAAGGCAAATGAAGAAAATGTAGATTTGGAGGCCGCTCTTCAGGCCGAGAACGCAACTGAGTCGACTGCAAAGGAGCAGAATCCTCTCTTCTCTCGTTTGGTACCCAATAGAGGCGAAATGCACACTTGTGTAGTGGGTATTGCTCATTATAGCGATACTGCAGCTATCAACGCTATGCTTGCAAAGCCCGAGGTAAAGAGAATGTTGCCTGCCGACCTTCGTCTTATGTGGGGTGTTTCTGCGTTTGATAAGTCTAAGGAGAATAGCAGCTACGAGCTATACGCAATCAAGTCTACTACTCGCAACGGTCGTGCCGCTCTCGAGGGTGATGTAATTGTTGACGCTTCCGATTCATTCGACCAGAATAACCGTCCTTGCGTAACTATGTCAATGAATACCGACGGTTCGCGTCGTTGGGCTTTGCTCACAAAGAATAACGCAGGACGTTGCATTGCCATTGTACTCGATGGTTATGTTTACAGTGCTCCTACTTGCCACGGTGAGATTGCCGGCGGACGTTCCGAGATTACAGGTTCGTTTACAATCGATGAGACTAAGGACTTGGCAAACGTTCTTCGTTCGGGTAAGATGTCGGCTCCTGCACGCATCGTTTCTGAGGATATCGTAGGTCCTTCTCTTGGTCAGGAATCAATCGAGCAGGGTCTTTGGTCATTCGTTGTTGCATTTATACTTCTTATGGTATATATGTGCGCAATATATGGTATTATCCCCGGTGCTGTTGCCAATGGCGCTCTGCTTATCAACCTCTTCTTTACATTGGGTATCCTTGCTTCGTTCCAGGCTGCTCTTACAATGTCGGGTATTGCAGGTATTGTGCTTACTTTGGGTATGGCTGTCGATGCTAACGTGCTCATCTATGAGCGTGCCAAGGAGGAGCTTCGTGCAGGTAAGAAGACTGCTGTTGCCCTTGCCGATGGTTACAAGAATGCCTTCTCGGCTATCTTTGACTCGAACTTAACCTCTATTATAACAGGTATTATCCTCTTCTATTTTGGTACAGGTCCCATCCGCGGATTTGCAACAACACTTATCATCGGTATTCTCTGCTCATTCTTTACAGCAGTGTTCCTTACACGTATCGTTTATGAGTACTTTATGCAGAAGGGTAAGTGGCAAGAGCTTACATTTACTACAGGTGTGTCGAAGAAACTGCTTATTGGTACCAAGTATAACTTCATGAAGGCTAGAAAAGTATCATTCATTGTGTTTGGTGCAGCAGCATTGCTTTCTATTGCTTTGCTATCTTTTAAAGGCCTTGTAGGAAGTATCGACTTTACCGGTGGACGTAACTTTGTTGTTCAGTTCGAGCAGCAGGTAGAGCCTGAGACTGTTGAGGGTTATCTAACAGAAATTTCGGCTCAGGCTATTGCTATTGGTACCGATAAAAAGACTGTACGTATCAGTACAAATTACGGCAACGACAGCGAAGATATTGATGTTGATGCTCAGATTGAGGAGATGATTTATACTAAGCTGAAAGAGGGTGGATTGCTGAGCAAGGACCTAACACTTGATGTGTTCATCGACCGCGATAATCGCGATGGTGGCTCAATCATCAGCTCTCAGAAAGTGGGTCCCAGTATTGCCGATGATATAAAGACAAGTGCAATCTGGTCGGTAATATTGGCTCTTGTGGCAATCTTCCTCTACATCTTGGTACGTTTCCGCAATGTTGCATATAGTATCGGTTCAATTTTAGCTCTCGCTTGCGATACACTCTTTATCTTGGGTTGCTACTCGTTGTTGCAGGGTGTACTGCCTATGTCAATGGAGGTAGACCAGACATTCATTGGTGCTATTCTTACTGCTATCGGTTACTCTATCAACGATAAGGTGGTTGTATTCGACCGCGTACGCGAGTTTACAGCTCTTTATCCCAAGCGTGACAAGTTTAGCATCTTCAACGACTCGTTGAATACAACACTTACACGTACAATTAATACTTCGTTTAGTACTCTTGTTGTACTGTTGTGTATATTTGTTCTTGGTGGCGACAGCATCCGCAGCTTCTCATTTGCAATGATTCTTGGTGTAATCTTCGGTACACTTTCATCATTGTTTATGGCTGCTCCTATCGCTTATGTAACAATGAGTAAAAAAGAGCAGAAGTAATATATAACTAAATATCAGCAAAAATGGATGGCCCAAGGCCATCCATTTTTGTTTTGAGCACTTCACTATGCGCAAATGGGTGTTTAAAAGCCATGATTAAGCGAGAGCAAAGGAAACTCGTTTATTTTGCCGAGCGATAATGGGTTCGTGAAACAAAGCCTATATAATGACAAAAGAGGCTGACTAAAGCCTCTTTTGCTTATTATTATTGTTCGGGGATATGGATGATTACGGATGTGAACAATAATAATTCTTGTTGAAATTGATAAGAGTTGACTGTATAAAACTTCCTATCAGATAATAATAGTGTACTACGACATTTTCTCTAATTCCGTTCTTTTAGGTACGCAAATGCAAAACGGCATCTGCTACAACCGTTTTTGTTGCAATACTCTTTCTGTAATTGTATAAGCGCTTGGGAGTCGGCAGCGCAGTCGGCATAAATGCCGGCATCGTTCCATTTGCGTATTATGCTGTTATGCTCACCGGCAAGGTTATGTAATAGTCTCTCGGCTTTGTTGCACAGATTTAAATCGCTTCTGTGCTTGCCGTATGCATAGAGTATTGGAACAATGGTGTTTATTATTATCGTATGTAGTTGCGAGATACGCAGAGGGCCGCATCCACAGGTCGTTGTTCCGCCGAATTGCAGATGGTTCCACCAATAACCCTCAGGGGTGCTTTGTAGTATAGCTTCTAACTCCTTTTGGGTCTCGCAGGCCGATATAGATGATAGGGTGGCGCGATAACTGCTGTATAGCGCTGCCAAGCGGGCTATTCGCAAGTGTGGTGTGGCACTCCCGTTCCACGTTTTTGCATCTATGCTTTTGAGATTGAATTTCTGTGCCAGGAATTTATATTCGCGCACT
>JAGCKB010000325.1 GCA_017647725.1 Bacteroidaceae bacterium | reverse complement strand
CAAATATACCGGAATACTCATGGAAGTGGTTAAAAAACAGCTGTTTTTAACTGTTTTTAATTGTTATAAAATATAAAATGGTGATAAATAAGATTTTATACAATAATAATAAATATATAACAGAATGTAGATAATATTCGGTCTATACTTTTTTAACAGACCTATTATTTCACTTTCAACAATAATTGTTAGTAACCTGTTGAAAACTGCTTTAAAAGTTATTATTAAAAATAGGCTTTAAAATTTTGTTTCACATAAAATCCTATTATAGTGGCATCGATATTCAAATTCCAAATTATTAAGCCACTATTTTAGGCCTATTTTTAACGTACCTTCTTAACCGTTTTTCGGGTTTTTAACCTAATATTTTATTCACATAATAAGTTAACCAACTATTGTTGATAAAGTATATATATCTATATGAATCAATATTTTAAACTGTTAATAAAATAGTAATAACCTAAACCCTTCTATTGATAACCTCAAATGCAAGTATTTTCTCTTTTTTTTATCCCCACAATTAACAGGAGTTATTGTTCTAATTATTTTTTTCTATTTTAAAAAGGATAAAAGATAAATATAGATTGTGGATTATGTGGATAATCTGGTCGATGGCTGTCTTACTTGTGACAATTTCTTTAGGTTCATATTTCATAAAACATAATCAAACAAAATATAATAAGAATACCGGTTCAGTAGCGTTCATTCGGTCGGACGCTTGCTATATTTATTTAAAAGTTACATTTTGTACGTATAAAATGCAACAATTCTTGAAAGTGAGATATAGTTATTGATTCTATCCACGATAAATTTCTACTGACAAATATATAAAACAATAAGTACAAACTCACTTTTACGAGTTTGTACTTATAAGCATTGTATTAACCTTGGTTGTTAATTATCTGATGAATAGAATCTTTGTGGCTACACCTTCGTTACCCTCTTGGTCGTATGCAAGAACATAATAGACACCGGCTGCTACCCTATCACCTTTTTTGTTTCGTCCATCCCATTTAAATGAACCACCAACCGAGGTGCCCTCATAAATGAGTGAGCCTGCCGTATCGACGATTTTTACGTTGCAGTCATATGTGAGTCCGACAATACTTATTTCGCCGCTGTAATCGGGTCTCACAGGGTTAGGGTAGGCATATACGTTACCCTCATCGAGTTGTTCGTATGGCTCTGTGGCATCGGCCATAAAACTTGCTATTCCATTCTCTGTGCCAAAGAATACTTCGCCACTATTTTCGTTAACAGCAATTCCCATTACACTGTTCGATGGCAGAGGGCTGTTTTCTGTTGTAAAGTGGTGTATTGTCTCAAGACCATCGGCCGATATCAGATATACTCCATTATGCTTTGTACCTATCCATTTACGGTTGGCTCCATCGACGAAAATACTCTGTATGTATACTCCGTTTAACAGATAGTCGGCAAGGCCTGTGCCATCGTTACGTGGTACTTTTATCTGTGTGAATCGTCCATCGTCGTAGAACTTCTTTGGGTTGTCAATAACGAATAGTCCGGTATTGGTACCTACCCATATCGAGCCGTTGCGATCCTCTTTAAAAGCGTAAATCTGGTAAATGTCGTAACCTATTCCATCCTGATTGGTAAATTTGTTAAACCATGTTTTTACCTCGTCATCGCTTGTATCGAGTGCAGTGCCGTTAATCTTTGCACAGAAGAGCCCTGCATCCGATTGCAGAGATACTACCCATAGCCATCCTCTGGAGTCTATTGTAATGTCCGATACTGTGGGTAATTTATCGAGCTGGGGATAATATATTTTATTCCAGCTTCCATCTTGCATAAGTATCTTAATAGGTGTCTTTGTACCTGTATTGATTGTCCAAAGATTTCCGTTGGTGTCGAACTCTATTTTAGGCAGACGTACATATCGGTAGTCGTATTGTCCAGTTATGACGCTCTCTAATGCCGAATTTTTGTGGCTATAGTGCTTTACAAATTTACCGTCACGAAACTCATACAGTCCAAATCCGAATGAGCTTGCAAAATAGTGATTCTCTTCGGTGGGGTCTTCATCTATCGAGCAAATATTAATATAATCTATGCCTGTCGATGTTTTTATAATCTCTTCGGGTAGGTTAGTCCAATGGTCGTTGATATAGTCGTAGACCATTGCTGTACCTTCGTAGAATTTAGTGTCGAGATAGTTTAGGTTACCGCCTGCTACAAGCAGTTTATCACCCGAGAATTTAATAAATTCAGAATAGTTTCTTATAGGGCAGTTGGGGATTATTCCCGATGCTTTTTCCACTATTTTTCCTCCATCTATTGAGCAGAGAACAAGTCCGCTGTATCCTTTGCAGTTCCATACTTTATTACCTTTTTTGCGTATGAAATTGCTACCTTTTTCAAGAGGATAGATTGTGAATTTTTCACTGCTATCGAAAAAAATAACCTTGTCGGTACCGCCTGCTATTAGCTGTGTACCGTCGTTATACATATATTTATATATTGTACCATTATTTTTTTCGAGTAGTGTAAGGCGGTTTCTCTGGGTGTCGAGGGTGTATATACCAAGATTCTCGATAACACAGTAAAATTCGTTTTTAAAGGTCTCGAAGAGGGTTGTTTTGTAGTTGTTCATCTGCTTCCAGTTGCTGTTGTCAAGCAGATTATCTTTTCTATCTCCGCACACTACCCCATCTTTTGTTCCTGCATAAATAGAACCATTAAATTCTTGGGCACAATAGACCTCTTTGTTAAGGGTATATGTATTTGTGAACTCTTTACGCTCGATATCAAGCTCTACAATTCCGAATCCTGTTGACAAGAGTGCAATATTGCCGTTTATAGATATATTATTTATATTCTTTGTGGCAAGTGTCTTATTCTTGAAATCCGAGATATTATATACACTCTCGTCGTTGTATAAAATATCTATATTGGCGTTCTTGTATACGATAACAAGAGCCTCATTCTCCTTGCTGTAAGCTATGTGGCTTATCTCAATATCGCTTAGGTGAGATATTTTATCGAAGGTACGAATTTCTTCATCCTCTTCACTATATGTGTAAAGTGCTCCCGATGCAAGGACATAAACTTTTTCACCGACTGTTTCACAGCGTGTGGCATTGTGATACGATGTGTGAAGTCTCCAGTCTCCTATTGCTGCATCGGCTGCCATTGAGACGATGAGTACCAACGATAAAATAATTCTCCTAATCATATTTTCTTTAAATATTCGCTTAATTGCTTTGTTGCACGATAGCGATGGCTGATGCTGTTCTTTGTTCGGCTATCCATCTGTGCAAAACTTTCCGAGTATCCTTCGGGAACAAATATAGGGTCGTAACCGAAACCTGAGTCGCCTCGTTTCTCTTCTGTTATTGTGCCCTTTACAATTCCGTTGAACAGCTTCTCCTCTCCATCTATTATTAACGCGATAACTGTACGAAATTGTGCATTGCGGTTATTTTTTCCTGTTAAATTCTCTAAAAGTTTTCTCATATTGGCCTCGGAGTCGTGTCCGTCGCCTGCATATCTTGCCGAGTATACTCCGGGAGCACCATCCAATACATCAACTTCAAGACCTGTGTCATCGGCAAAGCAGTTTACGTTATATTTCTCATAAATGTAACGTGCTTTGATAAGAGCGTTTCCGTCGAGTGTGTCGGCTGTCTCGGGGATATCTTCGTTACAATTAATATCGGCGAGTGAGAGTATCTCTACCCCACTCCCGATAATATCACGTACCTCTTGCAGCTTGTGCTTGTTATTTGTTGCAAATACTAATTTCATAATTTTCTGTCGTTTGCTTCCAACTCTTCGGTCGATTTAAGTTTTTTAGACTTTGCCTTTATCTTATCGAATCCGTTGCCATAAACACCCATTACTTTCATTTGTGAGATAAGAGCATTAGGGTCTATCTGCTTTACTATACTGTAAAGTTCGTTTGTCTGGTTGGCGCGAGTGATTGTTGTTATTACCTTACTCTCGCTCTTTGAGTAGAACCCTACCGAATCGAGCAGTGTAACACCACGACGAAGCTGTCGGGTGATGTAATAGCCTATTTCTTCGTATTTGTTCGAGAATATAAAGAACTGTACCATTTGTCGGTTACTGTTCACCATATAATCGAGCGATACATTCACTATAACAAGGTTTATGTATCCATAGAATACTTTGGCAAGACCCATCGACTCGGAATCGTTGGAAGGTACCAGAAAATAACCGCTTGTGATAATACAAATATCTATGTAAAGCATTGCTCTACCAAAACTTACGTCTTTATATTTGTTTACTATTGCAGCTACAATATCTACACCACCTGTACTACCGTTGCTAAGGAAACAGAGTGCAATTCCTACTCCTATAAATATTGAACCTACCAAGCACGATTCAAGCTGTTTGGTTGGGCCAAGGATGGTAAATGCATTTTGCTCCCTGAAAAGTTCCTGAAAAAGTTCCAGGAAAAGTGTAAGCATAACAATGGCATAAATTGTCTTTATGCAGAATTTGAATCCAAGTTGCCATATTGCAATTATTACCAATACAACATTTATACAGAAATAGGTGTACTGCATAGGTATTTCTAAAGAATACTGTATGATAGCACCAATACCTGTAACTCCTCCAATGAGGAATTGAAAAGGACTCATAAAAAAGTTCCACGAAATAGCATAGATTATTAATCCTATGGTTATTGTGAGGTAACTTTTTATTTCGCTGGCAATGTCAGTCTTTGGAATGAATAACTTAGCCATAATTTTATTTTATCAGAAAACAATATTTACAATCTTCTTTGGAACCACAATCATCTTCTTGACAGCCTTGCCATCGAGATATTTGTTTGTCTGTTCATTGGCAAGCACTGTACTCTCTATATAAGCCTTGTCGGCATCGGCTGCAAAATCCATTGTAAAGCGTGCCTTTCCGTTGAAAGAGATTGTATACTTTATAGTATCTTCCTTAAGGTACTCTTCATTGAATTTAGGCCACTGAGCATCGCAAACCGATGTTGTGTGTCCAAGAGCTTCCCATAACTCCTCGCAAATATGAGGTGCAAAAGGTGCAAGTACAATTACAAAAAGTTCCAATACCTCGCGCTTGTTGCATTTTAGTGAACCAAGTTCGTTGGCACATATCATAAATGCACTTACTGTGGTGTTATACGAGAATGCAGGGATATCCTCGGTTGTCTTTTTAATAAGTTTGTGGATAGATTTAAGTTCCTCTTTTGTGGCAGCTTCGTCGCTTACGATAAAGTTATCGTCCTTGTCGAAATACATATTCCACAATTTACGCAGGAAGCGGTGACAACCGTCTATACCGTTTGTATCCCAGGGTTTTGATTGCTCTACAGGTCCAAGGAACATTTCGTACATACGCAGTGTATCAGCACCATATTTCTCTACAATTACATCGGGGTTAACAACGTTATACATCGATTTACTCATCTTCTCTACCGCCCATCCGCAGATGTATTTGTCGTTTTCAAGGATAAACTCGGCATTGGCATACTCGGGACGCCAAGCACGGAATGCCTCTATGTCAAGAACATCATTTGTTACAATATTTACATCGACGTGTATTGGTGTAACATCGTAATCCTTTGATAAATTGAGCGATACGAATGTATTTGTGTTCTTGATACGATATACGAAATTGCTTCGTCCCTGAATCATACCTTGGTTAACCAATTTTTGGAAAGGCTCTTCCTTAACGCTTACACCAAGGTCGAAGAGGAACATATTCCAGAAACGTGAGTAGATAAGGTGTCCTGTAGCGTGCTCGGTTCCACCAACATAAAGGTCGACATTCTGCCAGTATTCATCGGCTTCTTTTGAAACAAGTGCTGTGTGGTTACGAGGATTCATATAACGCAGATAGTAGGCGCTTGAACCTGCAAATCCGGGCATTGTATTAAGCTCAAGGGGGAATATGGTCTCATTGTCTATATTCTCTTTGTCGGTAATGCACTTGTTCACTGTATCCCAAGCCCATACCTTTGCGTGTCCCAATGGAGGCTCGCCACTCTCGGTAGGAAGGAATTTCTCTACCTCGGGAAGCTCAATAGGAAGTGACTCCTCGGGTACTGTATATGGTGTTCCATTTTTATAGTAGATGGGGAAAGGCTCGCCCCAGTAACGCTGACGGCTGAAGATTGCATCGCGCAGACGGTAGTTAACCTTTACACGACCAAGATTATTCTCGGTAACGTAGGCTTTTGTAGCTGCAATGGCCTCTTTTACGTTCAATCCGTTAAGATTGAGTTTACAATTGGCAAAAGCTGCTGTGGGTGAATTGGTCATTATACCCTCTTTTGCGTCGAAACTCTCCTCACTTACGTCACAACCCTCAATAAGCGGACGTATCTCAATGCCGAAATGCTTTGCAAATGCATAGTCGCGGCTATCGTGTGCAGGAACAGCCATAATAGCTCCTGTTCCGTAACCCGATAGTACATAGTCACTTACCCAAACGGGAATCTCTTCGCCTGTAATGGGATTGATAGCATAGGAACCGGTGAATACACCTGTTACCTTGCGGTCTATCATACGCTCGCGCTCGGTACGTTTCTTTGTGCGGTCGATATATGCCTCTACCTCCTCTTTCTGTGCCTCGGTGGTAAGTTGTGCAACAAGTTCGCTCTCGGGAGCAAGTACCATAAATGTTACACCAAATATTGTGTCGGCACGTGTTGTGAAGATGGTAAATTCAATGTCACTATCTTTTACTCGGAACTGCATTTCGGTACCCTCGCTGCGACCAATCCAGTTTCGCTGTGTCTCTTTTATAGAATCGCTCCACTCTATCTTATCAAGTCCGTCGAGCAGGCGCTGTGCATAGGCCGATACACGCAGACACCACTGTTTCATCTTTTTCTGAACAACAGGATAACCACCACGCTCCGATACACCATCGACAACCTCGTCGTTGGCAAGTACTGTACCAAGCATAGGACACCAGTTAACCATTGTCTCGCTTAGGAATGCTATACGCCAGTTCATAAGTGTCTCTTGCTGTGCCTTTTCGTCCATTGCGTTCCATTCCTCGGCTGTTATGTTTAGTTCCTCGGTGCAGGCTGCATCAATGTTTGCACTACCCTCTTTCGATAGTATTTCTACAAGTTCGCTGATAGGTTTGCAACATTTTGCTTTGTTGTCGTAGTAGTGGTTGAACATCTTAATGAATGCCCACTGTGTCCAATGGTAGTACTCGGGGTCGCAGGTGCGAATCTCACGGTCCCAATCGAAACAGAATCCTATTTTATCGAGCTGTTCACGGTATCTTGCGATGTTCTGTTCTGTTGTTATTGCAGGGTGCTGTCCGGTCTGTATAGCATACTGCTCGGCAGGAAGTCCGTATGCATCGTAACCCATAGGATTAAGAACATTGTATCCTTGAAGACGTTTGAAACGTGCGAAAATATCCGATGCTATATATCCTAACGGATGTCCTACGTGAAGTCCTGCTCCCGATGGATAAGGGAACATATTAAGTACATAAAATTTCTCTTTCTCACTGTTCTCGGTAACACGATAGGTCTTGTTCTCCTTCCATCGCTGTTGCCATTTTTTCTCAATTCCATTGAAATTGTATCCCATAATATTATAAGTTTTAAATTTTTTCCGTTATGATCTCCTTATACTTTGTATAAGAACTTGCAAAAGTATATAAAAAAAGTAACACTTCAAGGAAAATAGAGATTTATCGAGTTAAAGAATGGTTTTTCTATTTTGTTTGCGCGCAAATAACCAACTATCGAGCGGAATTGGCAAAGTTTTCTTTTACATTTCAAAGCAGGTATATGATATTTACTATTATATCTGTTAACAACTTCCTCATTTGTAAAACAGTATGTTTGGAAAAATAGTGCTATCTTCGCGTAATTATTTTTCGAATTTATCTTTATGGCAGAGAAAGAGGTAGCAATGACGCCTATGATGCGACAGTTTTATGATCTTAAGGCGAAACATCCCGATGCGATAATGCTGTTCCGTTGCGGCGATTTTTATGAGACATATTGTGCCGATGCTATTTTGGCATCCGAGATTTTGGGAATTACTCTTACCAAGCGTTCAAATGGTAAGACCGAGGCCTTTGCGCCTATTGAGATGGCGGGATTTCCTTTCCACGCTCTTGATACCTATCTGCCTAAGCTCATAAGAGCAGGAAAACGAGTGGCGATATGCGATCAGCTCGAGGACCCCAAACTCACAAAGAAACTTGTGAAACGCGGTATAACAGAGCTTGTTACACCGGGAGTGTCAATAAATGATAATGTTCTCGATTATAAAGAGAATAATTTCCTTGCTGCGGTACATTTTGGTAAGCCAATGTGCGGAGTAGCCTTTCTTGATATCTCTACAGGAGAGTTCCTTACTGCCGAGGGTACATTCGATTACATCGATAAACTGCTTATAAATTTTCAACCAAAGGAGGTGCTCTACGAGCGAGGAATGAAAAGCCGCTTCGAGGAGTGTTTCGGTAGTAAGCATCTTACTTTTGAACTCGACGATTGGGTTTTTACCGATGAGTTTGCCAATGAGAGACTCACAAAACATTTCGAGACAAAAAATCTGAAAGGATTCGGAATATCGCATCTGCGCAGTGGTGTAATTGCTGCGGGAGCAGTACTGCATTATCTTAGTGTTACGCTGCACACACAAATTTCGCATATACGCAATATCTCTCGTATCGAGGAGGAGCGTTACGTGCGACTCGATAAATTCACTATTCGCAGTCTCGAACTTCTTGGTTCTATGCACGAGGGTGGTTCGTCGCTTCTCTCGGTAGTCGACCGCACAGTAACAGCAATGGGTGCCCGTTTGCTAAAACGTTGGATGGTATTTCCTTTGAAAGATAAAAAGCCCATTGACGAGCGTCTCGATATTGTAGAGTACTATTTCCGCGAGCCCGAATTTAGAGACATAATAGATGAAAATTTAAGACAAATAGGCGACCTCGAACGCATTATTTCTAAGGTTGCAGCCTCACGTGTATCTCCACGTGAACTTGTGCAGTTGAAATTGGCTCTGCAAGCTATTGAACCAATAAAAAATGCTTGTGAATCATCCTCGAACAGTGTGCTTAAACAGATAGGTGCACAACTCGATTGCTGTGCCGATATTCGCGATAGAATAGCCCGTGAGATAGTTCCCGAGCCGCCACTTCTTCTGAATAAAGGTGGTGTAATTGCCAATGGAATTAATGAGGAACTGGACGAACTAAGAGCTATTGCTTATAATGGCAAAGATTATCTTATGCAGTTGCAGCAGCGCGAGAGCGAGCGTACAGGTATCCCCAGCCTCAAAATCTCTTTCAATAATGTTTTTGGATATTATATTGAGGTAAGAAATACTTACAAAGATAATGTTCCGGAAGAGTGGATACGCAAGCAGACACTCGTAAATGCCGAGCGTTACATTACTCAAGAACTAAAGCAGTACGAAGAGAAAATTCTTGGTGCCGAGGAGAAAATTCTTTCGCTCGAGAACAGAATCTACAGCGAGCTTGTATCTTCTCTTGCCGACTATATAAATTCTATACAGATAGATGCTTCGCACCTTGCCCGCTTGGATGTTCTCTTGTCGTTTGCCAATGTCTCACGCGCATATAAATATATACGTCCACAGATAAGTGAGAGCGATGTTCTTGATATTAAACAGGGTCGTCACCCTGTGATTGAGCGACAGATGGGAGTAGGCGAGTCATATATTCCCAATGACCTCTATCTCGATAGCGAGAAGCAGCAGATTATAATTGTTACAGGTCCCAATATGGCAGGTAAATCGGCACTGCTTCGTCAGACGGCGCTAATAGCGCTTCTTGCGCAGATTGGTTGTTTCGTTCCTGCCGACAGTGCCACGGTAGGAATAGTTGACAAAATTTTTACACGTGTTGGTGCAAGCGATAATATTTCGGCAGGAGAGTCAACCTTTATGGTCGAGATGACCGAGGCTGCCAATATTCTTAACAACCTTTCGCCTCGCAGCCTTGTGCTTTTCGACGAGCTTGGTCGCGGAACATCAACCTACGATGGAATGTCAATAGCCTGGGCTATAGTAGAGCATATACACGAGTCGCAGAAGGGTAGGGCGCGCACCCTCTTCGCCACACACTATCACGAGCTGAATGAGATGGAGAAGAGCTTCTCGCGCATAAAAAATTACAATGTGTCGGTGAAAGAGATTGACGGACGAGTAATATTCCTGCGTAAACTTATGCCGGGTGGAAGCGAGCACTCATTTGGTATTCACGTAGCAAAATTGGCAGGAATGCCAAAAAGTATAGTCAAGCGCAGCGAGCAGATTCTTGAAAAATTAGAGGCATCGAGCAGTCGCGGAGATATAAAAACTGTACCTACAAATGAGATTGCAGGCAGCCGAGAGGGTGTTCAACTTAGTTTCTTCCAACTCGACGATCCTATTCTTGCAAGTGTGCGTGACGAGATTTTAGGCATAGACATTAACAATCTTACTCCCATTGAGGCGCTTAATAAACTAAACGAGATTAAGCGAATAGTGAAAGGAAAATAGGTGTTATTTAATAACTTTTCCTCCTTTTTTTAATAAAGAGGAACTTCCGAAGGGTAGGAGTTTAAAAACAATGTGAATTAACATACTCCCTCCCCCTGCGGGTACTCCCTCTAAAACTTCAGAGGGAGAGTTTATGATGTAATAAATCTACAAAATAATAAACTGTTCCTCTTTTTTGTAATAAAGAGGAACTCCCGAAGGGTAAGGAGTTAAAAATATTAGCAGTAATCGAACTCCTTAGTCGCTTCGCTGAGTAGTTAAATAACAGCGTTGTTTTCTAATTATACGTCTCGAACAAAAAGAGATATTTTGCTGTTAAGATTGAAAATTCTTAACAGCAAAATATATGAAGAAGAAAAAACTCACCAATGAAGTTGGTGCACCGGTAATTGACAATACAAACTCACTTACGGCAGGTAGTCGTGGCCCTATTCTATTAGAGGATAACTGGTTATTGGAAAAAATAGCACATTTCGACCGAGAGGTTATCCCCGAGCGACGTATGCATGCAAAGGGTAGTGGAGCATTCGGAACATTTACCACTACACACGATATTACAAAATACAGTTGTGCATCGCTATTCTCACAGGTTGGAAAAAAAACGGATGTCTTTGTACGTTTCTCTACTGTTGCAGGAGAAAGAGGTGCTGCCGATGCCGAACGCGATATTCGTGGATTTGCGATAAAATTTTACACCGAGGATGGTAATTGGGATCTTGTTGGTAATAATACTCCGGTCTTTTTTTTGCGTGACCCACTGCAGTTCCCCGACCTTAATCACGCCATAAAACGTGACCCAAAGAGCAATCTTCGCTCACCACAAAGTAACTGGGATTTTTGGACAATGCTGCCCGAGGCACTGCATCAGGTGACAATTGTAATGTCAGATAGAGGAATACCGGCTTCATACCGTCATATGCACGGATTCGGTTCGCACACCTACAGCCTCATAAACAAAGATGGAGAAAGGGTGTGGGTAAAGTTTCATTTCCGCACGCAGCAGGGTATAAAAAATCTTACAAATAGCGAAGCTGCTGCAATAATAGCAAAGGACCGAGAAAGTCACGGGCGCGACCTGTTTAATGCCATAGAGGCAGGAAATTTTCCACGCTGGACACTCTATTTTCAGATTATGACCGAGCAGCAGGCACGCTGTCACAAAGAAAATCCTTTTGACATTACAAAGGTATGGAGCCACAAGGAGTATCCGCTTATTGAGGTTGGAGTTCTTGAACTTAACCGTAACCCAGAGAACTATTTTGCCGATGTAGAACAGGCTGCATTCAATCCCGCACATATTGTTCCGGGAATAGGTCTTTCGCCCGATAAACTGCTTCAGGGACGACTATTTTCGTATGGCGATGCACAGCGCTACCGCTTGGGAGTGAACCACGACCAGATACCTGTTAATCGCGCACATTCTCCTGTGCACAGCTTTCATCGAGATGGTGCAATGCGCATCGACGGCAACGCAGGTGCTACAAAAGGGTACTCGCCAAACAGCATAGGAGAGTGGGAGACAGCAGTGGCACAATATCGTTACTCAGACGTTACGGGTGAAAGTATGCGTTATAACCCCTATGAAGAGCGCGTAGACGACTGTTTCGTTCAGCCTGGTAATCTTTATCGTCTTATGACCGAAGAGAAGCGCAGAGAGCTTATTTCGAATACAGTCGAGGATATTATGCCCGTTACCGATAATATAAAATATCGCCACGCTGCACATTGCTATCTTGCCGATGAAGAGTATGGCACAAGCCTTGCCAATGTCTTGAAACTCGATTTAAACGAGGTAAAAAGGCTTGCTGCAATGAGTAAGAAGGAGCGTTTGTACGAGACAAGGACGATGTAAGAATTGAATAATACACTGAGAGTGAGGAATTAAATACATCAGCGTTATTCGAACTCCTCAGTCGCTTTGCGCCAGCTCCTCTTTCGCAAAGAGGAGCAGTTAAAATTCAATAAATACATTGATAAACAACTGTTCCTCTTTTTTATAATAAAGAGGAACTCCCGAATGGTAAGGAGTTAAAAAATAATTAAGCTTCGCGTAGTTGGTTTTACCTATTATTCAAATAAAAATGAATCTCAAAGTCCACGACTTGATAATCCCTAAAAGTTTTTATCTAGCTTTTGGGGGTTATCAATGTTTTTTTATTTGCGACTAATTATGATTTAATCGTGTGCCATAATTGTTTTTGGTGTGGGT
>JAGCKB010000324.1 GCA_017647725.1 Bacteroidaceae bacterium | reverse complement strand
ATTATGAGGCATATTGCGCTCAACAGGGCATTACGATATTGCACAGGGTTTCATTATAAATATGAAACCGACATATACCTCGGATAAGACATTTTACAACCAAACCGTTATTACAGCGCATCGGATTATTAAAATTCGATGCGTTTCTTTTATTATTAAATAGAGCCGCCAACATTGAACCAAATTTTCTTTTACAAAAAAGTTAAGAAAATACAACCTAATTAAAAACAAAATCGTTACCTTTGCGAAAATAGTGGTGTGCAGACGTATTACCATTTGACAATCGACTAACTTTAACAATTTAATAACAACAGAATTATGAAACCTACACTTTTTGTTTTGGCAGCCGGAATGGGCAGCCGTTACGGTGGTTTGAAGCAGTTGGACGGTCTGGGTCCCAACGGCGAGACTATTATGGATTACTCTATCTTTGATGCGATTCGCGGTGGATTCGGTAAGTTGGTATTCGTTATCCGCAAGGACTTCGAGCAGGATTTCCGCGAGAAGGTGCTTAGCAAGTACGAGGGCCACATCCCAACAGAGCTTGTATTCCAGGCAATAGATAATCTTCCCGAGGGATTCAGCGTACCCGCAGAGCGCACAAAGCCTTGGGGTACCAACCACGCAGTTCTTATGGGTAAGGATGTTATCAAGGAGCCTTTCGCTGTTATCAACGCCGATGACTTCTATGGTCGTGATGCATTCGCTGTTATGGGTAAATGGCTCAGCGATCTTCCCGAAGGTAGCAAGGGACGTTACAGCATGGTAGGTTTCCGCATCTGCAACACTCTTAGCGAAAATGGTAGCGTTGCACGTGGTGTTTGCGAGACTAACGACCAGAATATGCTCACAGGCGTTGTTGAGCGCACCGAGATTATGCGCGTTGACGGCCCCATCTGCTATAAAGACGAGCAGGGCGAGTGGCAGCCTGTTGGCGAGGAGACTCCCGTATCAATGAACTTCTGGGGCTTTACACCCGACTACTTCCAGGATTCAGAGGAGCAGTTCGTTGATTTCTTGAAAGAGAACATCGACAAACCTAAAGCAGAGTACTTTATTCCTCTTGTTGTTAACAACCTTACAACAACAGGCAAGGCAAGCTGCGAGGTTCTTGACACAACAGCAAAATGGTTTGGTGTGACATACGCTGCCGACCGTCCCGCTACAGTCGAGAAGATTCAGGCTCTTGTTGATGCCGGTGAGTATCCTGCAAAGTTGTTCTAAGAACAATAATCAATAGTTATAAAAATGTAAGAGCACCGTTTGGTGCTCTTACATTTTTATATATGTGTGTGCTTGATGGTTTTCAGCATTCCATCGACTCGTGTGCGTAAACCTTATACTATACAGCAAAGAAAATCACAAATCACCCGAAGCCGTCCTATTTATTGCTCGTCATCCCAATCCTCTTCGTAGTAAAAGTCGCCATCGTCTTCGGCAGGCTCATACTCGTCATCTGACCAATTGGCAAAGTCGCTGGCAAGCATCTGACGGTCGTAGTTACGATGCACAAGTTCGTCGCGCTTGACT
>JAGCKB010000323.1 GCA_017647725.1 Bacteroidaceae bacterium | reverse complement strand
TGTTTCTAAGGTCTCTGTCAAGTAGATAAAGGCAATGGGGAATAAAATGCCGAAGAATAGAGCAAGCATATAGGCTATTTTTCTATTTGGAGAGACAAGGCCGCCGGTGCTCGCTTTCTCTATGCATTTAAGGTTATCGGCTGTAACAGCAAGCGCTAGAGCATTTTCCTCGTATTTCTGCAACAGCATTACGTAGAGTTGCGATTTTATATCGCGCTCACGAGTAAGATCGGCATAGATGCGCTCTACAGCCGGTGTCTGTGATGCTCTTTGTGTAAACTCTCCTGAAACTCCCTCGAGGGCACTCTTTCTCATGTTTATCGATGAATAAAGTGTCTCTAAGACTTCAATAATGTCTTTTTGGGCTGCCTCTATTTTGGAATTTGCCGAGAGTATAAGTGGGTTTTCCTCGGTAGCAGTCGTTAATAGCTGATTGCGTTTAGCAACCTCTAAGTTGTAACGTGTGATGGATGATGTCAGAGCCGATTCACTGGATAAACCTACGATTGTTGGTATAGCCTGCTTGTCATTCTTTTTGTCCTTAAGATACTTGAGCAGATAATCGACTTGTTGCAACTGTATATTAATATCTTGAAGTTGCTTGGTGTAATTATTCTCATTCTCGAGCAGACGAGTGACATCGGCAGTGGGGTTGATGAATTTATTGTCTTTTTTATAGCTTGCAAGATTCTTCTCTTGTGCTCTAAGGTCTTCTCCAATAATTTTTATTCTGGCACCGATAAACTCCTCGGTTTTCTGAGCTACTATATTTTTGTCTTCGTTTGATAGGATATTATAGCTTGAAATGAGCGAATTAATAAAATCAATGCCATTTTCGGTAACATTATCAATAACCGAGATTATTGCCACCGATGCTGTTTTACTAACTGGAGCAATAGCCATTGACCCTTGGTAGTAAGATGCCATATACAATGGATTGTATATAGATATTGTAATCTCTTTAAAAGGCACTCCTGTTGGGTTCTCTTCTAATAGAATTTCGCCTACTTCGGTTGTAAGAGCATAAGGATAGGTCTTAATCTTAACAGGCTCGCTCTCTATTACCTCTTTTGTTTTTTCGTCGTAGTAGTTGTACGACATCATGTATAATGAATCTTCGTCAAGCTCTAATCTGATGTTAACATTCGATAAGAGTGCATCAAGGAATTTGTCTTCCATTGCAGCATTAATCTTGCTGTTGGCTTTAGAAATAGGCTTGTCGATAAATAAACCATTGCTTACATATTTTATATATAGGCCGGCTCGTTTTACAGCTGCAAGAACTACGCTCTTGGAACCCAATACCTCAATCTCGTTTTCCATGCTGCTGTTTGTTGGTTGGTATCCAAAGTCGGCCAGCAAGTCGGTCTGTGAATTGAAAGTACCCTTTTCTTCATCCTTAAGAAGTACTTTTGCATTAACGCTATACGAACGAGGTGAATACTTCAGGTATACAATAGCTACGGCAAAACAACAAATAATTGATAAGGCAAATAGCTTCCAATACTGCAAGAAATAATCGAGCAGCGTTGCCAAATATGTTCTATCCTTTAAATTAATATCGTTATTTCTATTATTCATAATTTATTATCGTAGAATATTATACAACAAAGACGTTAATGAGATGAGAATTGATGTAGCCGAGAACCACAATGTAGTACTATTACCTACATCCGAGTTTTTAGCTTTTGTGCTATTGGGTGTGATATACAGAATGTCGTTCTGTTGTAAATGGTAATAGGGTGAGGTGAGAAAAGATATGTCATTTAGATTCAACTGATGTATCTCCTTTCTTCCGTCGGGATGTTCGCGCAGTAGCATTACATTGTCACGGCGGCCGTAGATGGTAAGATCACCTGCAAGTGCAATTGCCTCGAGTACAGTTACTCGTTCGTTGTTTATGGTAAAGGTACCGGGTCGGTTAACATCACCAAGTACAGATACTTTGAAATTGTTAAATCGCATAGTGACAATTGGCTCTTTCTTGAAGGCTCCCTTGATTTTGTCGAGTACAAGTGCTTCTATCTCTCGGCGTGTTTTACCTGCAACATGCAATTTACCAACCACAGGGAAATTAATAGTGCCATCGTTGTCAACGAGATAAGGCTGTATTGCCGGCTGCGAAGCAAGTGATATATTAATATTTTCTTGACGCATGGCACTTGTCGTAAAGTTGTAGATGTAAGATGACGAAGGCTCCTCGGGGGCAAGCACCTGTATTGTAATCAAGTCTTTAGGTTGTACTCTTGCCTCAAAGGCAGTTGCCT
>JAGCKB010000322.1 GCA_017647725.1 Bacteroidaceae bacterium | reverse complement strand
TATATGAAGATTGCTTCGCAAAATGCCCTTGCCGACATTGCATCGCAGGTAGCCACAAAAGTTGAGAATGAGTCTTTCCTTCACACAGTAGATGTAGACGGTAAGTCTCGACAACTATTCGAAGACAAGATAATAAACAAAATGGCTGCTTGGATAGAGGGTGCCGAGCTTAAAGAAAGCTATAGCAGCGAGGAGAAGTATTATGTATACTACACTCTCGACAAAAAACTGCATAAGAAGAACTCAGACGCTCGCCGTGACGAGGCAATAGCAAAAGGAGTAGATTACCTTAAGAAAGGCCGTTCAGCCGAAGAGAGCAGCAACCTTACACAGGCTGTTCAGCTATACGGAAAAGGTCTTGAGGCTGTTGAACCCTGGATATTCCTGAACCTCAGCACCACAATTAATGGCAAGGATATTGATGTTGCAGCCGAACTGTACGACGCATATATAAACGTATTCAGCGGCATGGCACTTACCACGAACACCGTAAACGTTGAGGGCGAATCGTTCAAAGCAATAAAGCTACCTATTGCAGCCTGCCTATCGCGCAACGGCATTGTTGTACCTAATGTAAAGCTGACCGCAAAATTTGCAACCGGAAGCGGTGCCATCACCCCATCCATTGAGACCGATTACAACGGCACAGCCGAGTTCTACATAACAAACATAACATCGAAAGAGCAAATACAGGAGGTACGCATCAGCATCGACGATAGCTTCATAGCGGCGCTGCCCAAGAGCTACCGCGAGCTGCTTCAGAACCAGAATTGGCCTACTGCAAAAGTAACCGTCACCCTCTCGAAGAGTGCAACAACCGCCTATCTGTATATGAACGAGCAGAACGACCTCGAGGGAATAGAGAGTTACGTTGGTAAGATTCTTGCGAACAACCACTTTACTATTACCGAGGACCCCGATGCAGCCGAATGTTTCATAGATATATCAACAAAGATGGAGCTTGGCGAGACTGTGAAAGGAAAATATGACCTTAACTCGTGCTACTGCACCATACTGATAAAAATCTACAACAACAGCAATCAGACACTTCTTCTCGACTATAGCGAGAACCGCGTTAAGGTTCTTGTACCCGAGAACAAAAGTGCTGAAGAGACAATTTCGATGTGCATCAACGAGGTTATGAAACGTGTAAAACGCAACCTCCCCAACAAGATGAAAAAGATGAATCTATAACTATAAAACCCCGATAGCTATGAAAAAGATTATTCTATTTGCTGTGTGCGTATTGGCAATGGCAACATTCAGCAGTTGCCGTTCATCAAAAGAGAAGTCACCCATCAAGACATTTGTAATGCCCTGCTCCGAGTACACGAAAGGCGACGGTGCTCTTCGCGCCTGGGCATCGGGAGCATCGGACAACGAGACCACTGCACGCAAAAAAGCTCTCGCCACAGCATCGGCCGAGCTTGCTGCAATGCTCTCGAAGACCATTAAACAGACCACCGAGGACTATAGTTCGGCACTTACCGAGGGTGAGAATGTCCTCTCGAAATCGTTTATGAACGACAAAGTAAAGATAACCGTTGAGAAAAGTATAGAGGGCGCAACCATCATTTGCGACCGTTGGAACAAGGACGAGAACGGACAATACACCAACTACATTGTTCTTGAGCTAAAAGGCAACGACTATCTGAAAGCACTTTACGAAGAGCTAAGCAAAAACAGCGACGTTTCTGTCGATAAGGAGTTATTACAAAAGCTATTCCTTGAGAATATAAACAAGAACTCGGCAGAATAAAAAAGATAATATCTTTTACAAAAAGTCTCCTGCAAATAATTGCAAGAGACTTTTTTTACGCTTTAACGATGGCACATAAATATTGTTAAAAATATCGTCTTTTTTTCCATAATTTAATATATTTATATATTTTTAGACACTGAAAATTAAATTATCAACAATTATCACTTAACTTTTTATAAATAAATATTCAACTAACCACCTATGAAGAAAATTCTACTATCGCTTTTGGCCTGTATCTATGTGCTTGGAGCGTTGGCCGATGGGCCTTTCCGCAATCACAGGTTCGACTCATTCAAAGTCCTTGAACCTAAAGAAGGAAGTATCGTCTTTATTGGCAACAGCATAACAGATATGCACTGTTGGCCCGAGGTATTCAAGACCTCTAATGGCGATTATCTACCTATTGTAAACCGAGGCAATTCGGGTACCTACTCAACCGAGCAGAGCGACAACATTGAGAGTTATCTTGGCAAAAAGCCCAAGAAAGTGTTTATGATGATAGGCACAAACGACCTTGCCACAACCGGCGGACTCAATTTCACCGGCGAGCAGATTCTCGACTACATCAGCAGTATGGTGAAGCGTATACACACACGCTACCCCGATACAAAAATCTACCTCTACAGCATCCTTAACAACACCTCTTCGAACCGTGTAGCCGAGACCTGGCTTCACGCCAACGAGGTTATAAAGAACTATGTAAAAGAGACAAATGCCGATTGGTTGACATATATCGACCTTTACGATAAACTTACCAACGTAGCATCGGGCGGCGCGTGGAGCTACGACAAGCTGCATCTTACCGCAGGCGCTTACAGCGTATGGTGCCAGGAGATATGTAAATATCTGCAAGAGGGTGAGGATGACACTGTAAGCAGCCTCTACCCCTCGAACACTCTATCGGCACAGACTAACGGCGGCCTTAGAGGTGTTCACGGAATGCGCGCAACCTATTTCAGCGCGCTGCCCATAAACAGCGAGGATGTCCTTA
>JAGCKB010000321.1 GCA_017647725.1 Bacteroidaceae bacterium | reverse complement strand
TTAATAAATGAACATATTTTGTTTTGGTCATTTTCATAATAAATCCTCCTTTTTGATAAACTTGCATCATCGATTAGTGGCCACTACTATATTTATCGATTCAGTATAGGATATTTTGCAATATCAAAAATATTCTAAAAATTAAACTCAAAATCGGCTCGACTTAATTTATAGAACCTCACTTAAAACCTCCTCTCCTGTTTGTAAATCAATTTTTTACGAGAAAGAGTCGTAAAATAATAGGTTGATAATATTTTTTTACTATTTTTGCGAAAAACCGCGAAATTAGACTGCGGAATTATATATTATTAACACGATAAATAAAAAACAAGATATTATGTATTGCCCAAATTGCCATAAGGAGTTTGCTGCCGAATTTACCGGAAAATTCTGTACCGATTGTGGTACACGATTAGTTGAATCGCTCAAAGAAGGTAGCACAGGCTTGAATATCAGCGATAATGCAGCCGTTATGGGTGGAGTGAATGTTACTCATAACGACTCGCACAATACAACAAGTTTCGACCAGAGTGTTACATATAACAGTACTGTAACGAATAACATAAACAAAAGCTCTATAGAACTGCAGCAAGAGCGCACTCAGTCGTTTATAGAGCAGTGCAAGCAGGCTTTCATTGCCGGAAACGGATTAATTACCGAGGAGAGAAGAGTAAGCCTTGAGACACTTCGCTTGAGTCTGGGTATAGACGAAGCCGAGGCCGAGCGTCTCATCGCGGTGGCACGTAAATCTTCGGGTGCTCGTATGACTGCACTCGGTTTGCGCGATGCGATGATGCTGAAAAATGTCGACCGTTTCATTAAAGAAAACGATGCAGCGAAGATGAAAGGACAGATACCTCGTCTTGCTGCTATTGCTCGTGATTACAATGTCGAAGAGGTCTTTTACAAGTATTATCTGTTGCTTGCAGCGTTAAACCCCGAGGAACTTATTAAAATATACGAGAAGAGCGTTTCCGATGAATATTGGCAGACCTATTGGGTGGCAATAGCTTATATGAAAAAGAAAAATGTTCTCGAGGCCGAGAGTGCCATTTCTAAATTGGGACATTTTCTCGACTACTCCGAGCATAACTCGCTGTTGCTTACGGTTGTGAGTACATATAACGAGTATGGTGCCGAGGAGGCCATAAACTATATAAATGAACTTGTTCCCGAGGAGTGTACACCAATGCTCATTCCACTTCTTCACGCCATTTATTTTGAGGTTGCACCCGAGCGTACCAATGATATCAGTCGCGAGAGTTGTCAGTTCTTTATCGACTATATTCTATCATTAGAGAGCCCCGAGGATAAGGAGGCGCGTCGCAAGGCTGCCGAGAAAGAGGCTGCACGTGAAGCTGCCAAGAATGTGGTAGCCGACGATGATGCCGATGATGATATTAATGATGATGCCGATGATGATATTAATGATGATATCGATGATGATATTAATGATGATGTCGATGATGATATCGAGGATGATGAGGATTATGATGTACCCGAAGACGAATGTTACGATGTGGTATTAAGCGATGCAGGCGTTATGAAACTCGCTATAGTGAAGGCGTTAAAGGATAATTTTGAATTAGGCTTGAAAGAGAGTAAAGATATCGTCGATAATGTACCCTGCACACTTATTAATAGAGTTTCTAAAGAGGATGCCGAAATGATAAGAGATATATTGGAGCCTGCGGGCGCCATTATCGAAATTCTGGATTCAGAAACCGGTGCTCTCGAATACAGAACTTCATCGGCACAGAGTTATGATACAGTGGATACAAAATCGGTGGTAACAACTACCCCGGCACAAACGAGCATAGTCAATTCGAACAGAAATAATGTTCCACAGACTCAAACAAATAATAACTCAGGGGATGCCGTTGATAATATTTTTAATATTATAAATGTGATTGTGGCAGAGCTTCTTGAGGCCCTCAAACGACTTGTCGAATTCATTAGAAACCAAATGAGTAAATAACTCGGTTATAAAATTGACTATGTATTGCCCCAATTGCAAACAGTATAATGAGGGTGTTTATTGCCCCGAATGTGGTGCAAAATTGATTGAAGCACTCGAGTGTGACGAGGTGGTAGCCCGGGAGTCATATTGCCCCAATTGCAAACAGCATTTTGAGGGAATTTATTGTCCCGAATGTGGTGCAAAATTGATTGAAACACCCGAGTGTGATGAGGCTTCAGCCGTAAAAAGGATTCTTAAAGCTGCCGAACAAGGAGATGCGAGTGCACAAACCAAAGTGGGAATGTGCTACTATTGTGGCATTGATGTAGAACAAAACGAAACAGAGGCTGCAAAATGGTTTCTTAAAGCTGCCGAGCAGGGAAATGCTGATGCGCAATTCTATATAGGCTTTTGCTATCAAGGTGGTGAGGGTGTAAATGAAGACTATTCCGAAGCTGTAAAATGGTTTCTTAAAGCTGCCGAGCAAGGAAATATAAACGCACAAATTGCTTTAGGCTCTTGCTACTACTATGGCTTAGGCATAGCGAAAGATTACTTAGAAGCCGAAAAATGGTGGCGCAAAGCTGCCGAGCAGGGATCTGATGAGGCTGTAAAGAATTTAAAGAAACTGGGATATTAAAAGAGAATTACTCGCCACAGACCGTTACGGGGGATGAATTCATTCATCCCTCGTTTTTTAAGTCTTACCGGACACCAATACACCAATAATATTTTTTGTTGCCCTCTTTTTTTGCGCCTAATATTGCTGTTTTTTTATTTAATTCTTCTTATTTTTGCATAATACGTGTATTTATATATACACTAAAGAGTAAATAGAATTTAAACAAGTATAAAACAGATATAAACACTATGTATTGCCCTAATTGTAAACAGGAATTTCCCGGCAAATTCTGCCCCGAGTGTGGAGCAAAATTGGTCGAATTGCCCAAACAGAACGATTTAGGCATAAACATCAGTGACGATGCAGCCATTATGGGTGGAGTAAACGTCACACGCAACGAGTCGCACAACACAACAAGCTACGACCATCGTGTTATAACAACCCAAAACGTTACAACCATTGTTGAGCGACAAAAGAGTGATGCGGAAATTCGTAACGAGCGTAACATTCTGTTTATGGAGC
>JAGCKB010000320.1 GCA_017647725.1 Bacteroidaceae bacterium | reverse complement strand
GTTTTACTATTGCCATAGAAGCTGTTTAAATTTCTAAAATAAATATTCATATAGAAGCTGACGGTTTCGTCGTTTTTTATATTCAAAAATGCCTGTTTGTCTCTTTTTTGCGGTTACATAGCCCGCTATGCGCCCTTAAAACATAAATAAACATCCAATTTTTGCTCTATAAAAAACTTGACGATATAAATTTAAACAGCTTCTAAGATTATTTCTCTTTTCCCCAGTTCACACCTAATAGAGCATTATTAAGCAAATCGAAACCCTGCTCGCTTGCTTGCACACCCGACTGCTCCTGCATTCTCAGGTCTTGCAGTTGATTATTACGCAACGACGACATATTTTGCTGATGTATAGCATCTATCCTACTTTTGTTGGCACTATCCTGCGCAGCCAACCCTGTTGCCACATTACCCAACTGCTCCACGCTTTGACGATTACGCGCAAGTTCCAGTTCGGGTGTTGCACCGTTCACAGCCGAGTACCCTCTGTTTTGTTTACTGCGCGCGTGCAACGTCTTTTCGACCCTCTTAAGGGCAGCCCTCGCCATTGACGAATTCATATAATCGCCATAATAGTTACGTTTGTACCACGCCGACTCCGAAGCTTTTGCCTCATTAAGCAGTTTCCGTTGCTTACGCGCAGAGCGTTGTGCATCGAACATTCCTTTCACTCCCGACGCAAGTCCCATTGCCGCACTTGCGCCTCCAATAATTGAACTTAGTATCATTTTGTATGGTTTTAAAATTTCCACAAAAGAAATACCATAAGCGCCCGTTTATGTTGCGATTTTATCACTAAACACCTGTCAGACAGGATTATAACAGATTCGCAACCATAAAAAACAGATACACAGTTATATTTGCACATTAAAAACTTACAACTAAACAACTATGGTAAAGAAGAGCATTAACAAGGTAACAATCAACGATGTACACAACGAGACACTTGCACTGTTTCATCGTCTGATAAGACGTTTGGAGAAATTGACACACAATTGCGAAGATCCCGGAACAATTAATCAGGCACTTAAGACTACTGCCGATTTTCTTGTGAAGTTGAATAAAGAGAAGGAACAGGACGAAGATAACCTCGGCACACTACTACGTCAGACACTGAACGGAATAGATGAAAATTACCCACAATAACGATAGTCGCCGGCAAAATAATTTACCGGCGACTATCGTTATTATAAAAATAAATGTCTATCTTAGCCCAAACCATTTAAAAAGGACAATAGGAATATGGCTATAATAAAAGATGTACGAGGATTTAATCCTAAAATAGGAGAGAATTGTTTTCTTGCAGAAACGGCAGCCGTAATAGGAGATGTCACTATAGGCGATGATTGCTCTATTTGGTATGGCACTGTACTACGCGGCGACGTGAATACAATTACAATAGGGAACAAAGTAAATATACAGGATGGAGCAGTTGTTCACACACTTTACAAACGCTCGGTAACGAAAATAGGCAATAACGTATCAATAGGACATAATGCCACCATTCACGGTGCAACGATTGAAGACAACTGCCTTATTGGTATGGGTGCCACAGTCCTCGACAATGCCATTGTTGAGAGCGGTGCCATTGTTGCGGCAAATGCTCTTATAACATCGGGGATGCGTGTCGAGGGAGGATGCATTTATGCAGGAGTACCTGCAAAGAAAATAAAAGAGGTCAGCCCCGAGCAGCAAAAAGATATTGTCGAGCGCATTGCCAATGACTATGTTATGTATGCCTCGTGGTACAAGGAGTAAAACAATCAACAGAAAATAAATAGCGCAAGCAGCAGCAGGGTAAAAGTCAGCAAATTGAGTGCAGTGCGTCCAAGCAAAGGATTAAGTGCTGCACCTCGGCTGCTTGACATTCTGCGCCAGGTAAATAGATGCAAAAGAAGAAAAACGAGTGGTACAAATAATGCCCACAGAGGCATCTGCATCCACAAAGGAGTCATAATCGCCATTGCCAATATCCCCGAGAAAAGATATACAAGACTCATTGCCTTGCGACCAAAAAGCACAACAGTAGTGTGCTTGCCAACAGCCTCATCATCCTCTTTATCGCGATAATTGTTTACAATAAGAACATTAGCTGCAAGAAGTCCTATTGCTACCGACGTAGTAAGCAATACAGGTAACTGCCCCCAACCTCCTGTCTGCAAATAACAGGTAAATGTAACAGGAATAACTCCAAAAAATATAACTACTGTGATATCTCCAAGGCCGTGATGTGACAAGGGATAAGGCCCTGCACTATAAGCAAGAGCAAACAATAATATAATACCTCCGACAAGAACAAGCCAGAAAGAACCATAAAGAAGCAACAGGCAGCCAATAACAGCTGCAAGTCCCAACATAAAAAAAGTTGCATATTTCATCATATGTGGCGAAATATCGCCCTCGGTTACGCCACGACGGAAACCTTCACGCCCCTTTCGGTCGACCCCGTTCTTAAAATCATAATATTCGTTACCGAAATTAGAGGCTATCTGTGCCGATAAAGCAAACAGCAGACAGAGCAATGCAGGAAAAAGAGAAAAGCCATCCTGCCATACAGCACAACCGCACCCGGCCAGCACACCTGCTACACTAACAGGCAAGGTACGCAGACGCATCGCCTCTATCCACTTTCTCATAGTTGTAACGCGTTTACTTTATACCAATATACATACGACACACACCAAATGTAAAAGCCTTATGCTTCACCTGGCTGAAACCTGCCTCGCCCAACATTGGAATAAATTTATTGGGAGCAGGAAAATGCAGAACCGAAGCCGGCAGATATTCGTATGCGCCACGATTACCCGAGACCATTCCGCCAATTGCAGGCAGAATATTAAGGAAATAGAGTTTGTAGCACCAACGTATAATGGGATTAGAGGGTACCGAGAGTTCCAGAATAACCAATTTGCCACCAGGTTTCAGTACGCGGCACATCTCCTTGAGTCCAACTGCAAGATTTTCAAAGTTACGCACTCCAAATCCCACCGAGATACGGTCGTATGTATCATCGGCATAGGCAAGAGCCTCGCAATCGCCATACTCCAATGTAGCATCAACGTCCGCTGCCTTTATCTTGTCGCGACCAACCTGCATCATTCCCTCGGATAGGTCGATACCTTTTACCACGCTGCCCTGTGCTGCTTTTTTTGCAATCTCTATTGTAAAATCTCCTGTACCACAAGCGACATCAAGCACTGTGAGTGGTGAATTAGTATCGACAATCTCACGAACAGCCTTTTTGCGCCAACCCTTGTCAATATTCAATGACAGAATATGATTCAGTTTGTCGTAGTCGGGTGCAATATTATCGAACAGTCTTTTTATATTCTCTTTCTTTGCCATACAAGTATATGTTATTTCATTTTTCTAATTACAAAGACATAAAGCAATAATATTACATTCATCAACAAAGCATATACTATTGCCGGGATAGCCATCTCGCCACTATTAAAGATAAAAGGAGAGCTTGCTATGGCTATTGCCTGTGCAGCATTCTGCATTCCAACCTCGATTACAATGGTGCGACGCACAGCATCCTTCAGACGTGCTATATGAGAAAGAAGCGAACTGCAGAGCATACTCATCAATATAAGCAAAGCACAAGCTGTACCTATAAGTTGGAAATTATCGAAAATTTCTTTAGTATACTGTATAAAGAATGTAAAAGCGAGCAGCATCAATGCCGGGAAAGCCAGCTTTCCGAGCTTTTTACCTACTTTTGCTGCAGCAACCGGCTTAAAGTGGCGGAAGAGCCATCCTGCTAATAGAGGAAGAAACAATGAGACAATATTCTGCATCATAAGTTTGCCAACCGGCAGTTCAATTGAGATTCCTGCATTATGCGATACATAATCCGAGGTCAGCTCCATTATTATTGGAAGTGTAAATAGTGTTATAATGCTACTCACAGCAGTTAGCGATACCGAGAGGGCTACGTCGCCTTTGGCAAGCATTGAAAAGACATTTGAAGAGCTACCACCCGGACAGCAGGCTATAAGCACCAATCCCATAAAATAAACAGGCGATACATTAAGTAACGAAGCCAGCAAAAAGGCGATAACGGGCAATACAATCAACTGGCCCACCATTCCAAAGATAATAGGCTTAGGACTGCGAACCACATTTATAAAAGCCTCCTTATTGAGCTCAGTTCCTATTAAGAACATCAGCACAATGAGAATAGGCATTACAATCCAAATTGTATTCATCTGAGAAAGAAATATATTTTAATTCAAACAGTAAGAAGCTGTTTAAATTTATATTGTCAGCTTCTATATGAATATTTTTTTTAGAAATTTAAACAGCTTCTAAATATTGTCTAAAACTAAAAAAAGGAACTCAATTGAGTTCCTTTGTGATCTCGGCAGGGTTCAAACCTGCAACCTTCTGATCCGTAGTCAGATGCTCTATTCAGTTGAGCTACGAGACCGTTGTTTTTGTTTGACGATGCAAAGGTAGGGCTTTTTTTTTAACCACCAAAACTTTTGGCACTTTTTTTTCAAAAAATCTTCATTTTTTTGATTTTTCTTTCGATTCGGCAAAAAAACGGGGAAAAACAGGGTAAAATCACTCAATAAATCGCTCGTTAAACATAAACCATCCAAGGGTAAGACCTATGTTTACTCCATTTTTCTTAGAGCTATAGTAGTCGACATATCCGCTTACCATAAGTGACGAGAATCTTGCCACAGCCGCAAGCTCGGCAATATACTGAAAATCGCTGAAACGTTTTTTGCTGAAATATGCCGAACCATCTGCTACCTCTTTTATCTTACGATAAGGAGTAAAGCCATAGAAGCCAGCGCGGAACTGCAAGAAATTATTCATCTTGTATATCGGTGTTACACCTCCCGCAATAAATTGGTTGGCACGAAATGCCGGGTCATAGTTGAACATACTGCTCATTGTAGGAGTATATACTCCTGCTTGCATCATCGAAGCCTGATAACTCGACGAGAGTCCGCGTGTTGAATAAAAGAGATGGACATTTGTGCCAATGGTAAAATAGCGATTAATATAGAAATGGTCTTTGCGATTGTATGACATCTGCAGCCACGATAGCCGCCTATGACCGTTTTTCTCTTCAAGGCTACTCTTGAATTGTTCTTTACCTACAAAGAACTGCGCTCTTATCGACTCGAACATACCGCTTGTAGAATATACTTTGGTATCGAGCGTATTACCCTCGAACTTTAGAGAGCCACCAAAGAGATTTATACGATTGGTATCGAATTGAGGATTATCAAGGTTGATTATATTCGACGGAAGATACTGGTCTTTTATATTGGCAATTCCAATTCCAAATTCAGCCTTTTGTCGCAGCAGAAAAGGAAATACCATCTTCATCTTTACAAACATCTCGCGCTCGTGGTTAAGAGCAATGGGATTCTCTTTTGCGAAGATGTATTTCATATTATAGTAGTCTATTGTAGAATATGAGCCTATAATTCTTAACGAGAGAGGTACTTTTGAGGCAAAGTCGACACGCGACGACAACTGCACATTATTATATACCTTTCCCAACTGTCCATCCAAAATGAACTCTTTGGAATGGTCGTTAAGATTGCGATAATGAAGACCGAAATATATCTGATTCGAATTTTCAGTTGATAATGCTCCACCCATCTTAAGAGTAAAAGGAGGGTTCATCTCCACATCCAGCATAAGAGTGTACGTACTATCCTGTGGATTATAAACGGCACGCGGTATCATTCCCGAGATAACATTTCCCGAGAGCAGACGAAAATAGGCACGTTTACAGTCTTCAAAAGTAAAGACATCTTTACCCTCGGTGTGAAACTCGCTTTTTATATACTCTTGCTGGTCAGGCTCTACCCCATTTATCTCAATTCGCCTAAATCGCAGCTCGGGCAGGCGGCTGCGAAACTGCTCTCTCCTTTTGGCTAGCTGAAGACTGTCAGAGCGACGATGAGGAATAAGTCTCTTTATAGAGTCCATCATCTCTATTGTCTTTTGATAGCCATAGCCCGATACAAGGTCGAGCTTGTCGAAATCGAGCAATAGAATTTTACTTAATTCGGTGTCAAGCACAATACCCTTTCCCGGCTCAATATTATATCCGCTGCGCGAGGTGACAAGATTCTCTATCTGGCTCATCATATCACGTGTATCGGGAAGTGGAGCATTCTTACTGACAATACTACCCACGATAATATCGGGATTAAAATCGCGCTGCATAACATCAACAGGGAAGTTATTATATATTCCTCCGTCATACATCAGAATACTATCCTTTTTTATGGGCTTAAAGACAAATGGGTAGCTCATCGAGGCACGTACTGCATCGCCAAGGTCGCCATCTTTAAAAATGAGCTGTTTTTTATTATAAATATCAGCAGCTACACAACGAAAAGGAACAAAGAGTTTATCAAAATCCCTGTTGCACAGAGTGGTATACTGTGCGTATGTCTGCATAACCCCCAAACTCATTGGATTTGGGTTTATAAGTGTTAAAGAAGGTTTGTAGATGCGTAATGAGTCTTTTAGGTCGAAATTCACTCCTAAGAACTCGGGGACCTCGTTATTACGACGGAAATAGAACATATAGTTTGCATCCATCGTTCCCGTATACCATTGCCTGAAATCATCCGATGCCAATATATCGTACATCTCCTGTGGCGAGTATCCCATCGAATAAAGTGCAGCCACAATTGCGCCCATAGAGGTTCCTGCAACATAATCTATGGGGATATTATTCTCCTCGAGGGCTTTTATCACACCTACGTGCGCAAGTCCTCGGGCACCACCACCACTAAGCACAAGCCCCACCTTCTGCGCACCTGCTATTGTGGGCAGCATAAAAAGCAATACTATTGCAAGAAGAATTTTTCTCATATCCATTTTCACTTTATCCAATCTCTTGGAAGCGATTAAAACAGTTTTTTAATAGTTTCTTAATTTAAATAGCAAAGTTAATTTTTTGATACGACACTTTATTATTATTTGTTCTAAAAAGTTTTAACGGGCCTGTTTTTTTATTATTTTATTATTTATGACCGAAAGGAAGATTCTGTAAACATTGCTATTATTATTTTCGCGCAAGGGTCTAATTTGTTGGGTCGGCACAAATAATATCATAATAATAGAAGGGTGTGCCAAATTAACACACCCTCCTATTATTATATAAACGTTATATTACTTAACCATTATTTTCTTGGTAGAATTTCCATTGCGAATGATGTAAATTCCCTTTGTGGGGTTATCTACCTTACGTCCCAAGAGGTCGAACAGCTGAACATCCTCACTATCGGTAATAACAGCATCTATTCCTGTAGGTAGAATTGTCACATAGGCAAAAGCCGAAGGCTCGCTAATATCATTACCATCGATAGCAGTTACAGCGATACGGTAAAGAGTATTACCCTCAAGAGCAGTGAACTCACATTCGTTGCTATCGACTTTAACCGTGTTCACTTTTTCTACAATATATTCCTTTCCATCTACAGTCTCGGTTGTACCAACACCTTCGGTAAGTTTATAAAGTTCAACCTTATACTCTTTGGCATACTCTACTGTATCCCATTTTGCAGTAAATCCCTCGTCGGTAATATCGCTTATCTGTATATTGGTGGGAACAGCAAGTCCTGCCAGGAATGTGAATGAGACAACACCATTCTCATTCTTTATATTTGTGATAGGCTTGTTCATATAACCGCCTGTAAACACTTTTGCTGCAGGTGTTGAGGTATTTGTAAGCTCGGTGCTGTTTTTAATTCCGGGCCATATATCGCCTTGCAGACCTTCACGATACTCGGCTGTGTTAGCGGCATCATAATATGTTGTGAGTTTTCCATCTGCCGGAATAAGTGTAAATCGCTGGTGCGACTTATCGGAGTTAACGTCATTCTTGTACCAGGCACTATAAAGATAGTCGACGTGTGTAACCAACATTCCCGAATTAAAGATATATCTGTCCCACCCCTGCTGTTGGCGGTTCTCTAACACATAGTACTCGTTTGAGTTTTTTTCGTTAACAATCTTGTATCCGGTACCACCTGCTGTCAGCGCCTCGAGAGTGTAGTCACCCTTGGCATAAAGTTCGGTCAGGGGACGCCAGCCTACAAAATCGCGCTCGTATGCGCTGTAACCAATGGGTACATATCCCTCGGCATTGTAGCATCCATAGTCCATCAAGTCCCAGTAGTCCATACCGAATGCAGGAATAGTGTTCTTGGTATCGTAAAAATCGGGCAAACCCAGACAGTGTGAAAATTCGTGACAGCACGAGCCTATTCCCGAGAGAGAGCGTCCGTAACGCGACTCATAACTGGCATTCAACGATAGTTCACTACTGCAAGCATAGTTATCAACCTTCACGCCATCAAGTGTTATTGTACCCTTATCTGACGACAGGTACCACTGATGTGGCCAAATGGCATCTTCCTCGGCTCCTGAAGCCTCGGAATAACCGGCATATATACAGTAGAGAAACTCAACCTCGCCGTCGCCATTGTTATCGAAAATACTGAAGTCCATCTCGCCATCGAGTTTAAGACAAGCATCAATAATCATCTGCTGCGGATTTTTATCATCGCCATTGGACTTGTTGCCACCATAGTACGACATTGGTTTGTCAAGGCTTACAATCTCACTGACAATGAAATTAGGTTTGAAGACTCCATCGGACTGTGCAATGAAATAGTCGCGCAAACTACCGGGAATCTCTGCGTTTACTGGATTATCGGGGCCTGAATAGTTCTCGGCATTAAAGTTATCGTCGACATCTTTTCTCTCGAAAGTGAATTTATAGTCTTGGAACTCGACGAGTATAACAGGGACATTAATCTCGCCCTCGGGTAAGATAGTATTAGCGCGTTTGCGAGGCTCCCTGAAGCGCAGTGAACGGTTGGCTGCAATCTTTGACATACTATCTTCGAGACCGCCGCGACGTAAGGCTGCGACGTGTGCCGCCTCATCGGTAGAACGATGGTCGAGATTATGTGCCAGACGTTTTGTACTCACAAGTGCACCTTGCGCATTGGGCTGCGCATAACAGTAGTCGCCATTAGCCTCACGTACAAGGGGAAGACCATCGGCAGTAGCATAATAGTGGAACGACTCGTCACCGGTAAGATAAATAACGAGTTCTGTTCCATCCGACTGCTTCACTGTTTTTGGAGCGCGACGTGCAGGGATAGCCATCGTGCTCAGCACAAAGCAAAGCATCGCTGTAAATAAAATTATTTTTTTCATTGTATATATTGTTTTTTGTTAGCAGATAATAGAAGTATAAAATACACCCAATTTATCGATTGCAAAAATACAATCTTTTGTAACAAAAAACAATACTAAGAAGCTGTTTAAATTTATATCGCCAATTTTTGAACATAAAAAACGGTGAAGCTGT
>JAGCKB010000319.1 GCA_017647725.1 Bacteroidaceae bacterium | reverse complement strand
GGAACTCGCTTCGCTCAAACAGCCTCGCACTTAATCCAAAAAACATCTACCATTTTACTAATTTTCCTATGGCGCACCAATGAACAACCTTATGATTATATGAAAAGGTGGGCTTGCTTAGGATTATACATTAATCGCCGTGTACCAAGAAATATGGCACACGGCGATTAATGTATTCTAAATTTTAACTTAGAAAGCCAATTTATCGATGTTGGTATAAACAATGCTGCAAATACCCAGGAATACGATGCCTATAAGACATATAACAAAGCTTGTACGTGCAAAGTTATCGCTCTTTAAAGTGGGTATAGGTGTTTCGCTTGTCTCGATATACATTGCTTTTACAATGAGCAGGTAGTAATAGAGTGATATTACTGTGTTTATCAGGGCAATGAATACCAATACAAGGAAGCCTGCCTCGAACGCGCTCATAAATACAAAGAACTTGCTGAAGAAACCTGCAAAAGGAGGTATTCCGGCCAATGAGAAGAGTGCGAGCGTCATAAGGAACGATAGTTTGGGGTTGGTTTTGTAAAGTCCCTTACAGTGGTCACGTGTGAGTTCTATGCGGTCGTTGTCCTGTCCAAGCACTTCGATTATACCAAATACGGCAAGGTTGGCTACAATGTATACTACAACATAGAATACAAGTGCTGTCATTCCTTGAAGGCTGCCGCTAATGACTGCAAGCATTATGTAACCTGCCTGCGATATACTGCTGAATGCCATAAATCGCTTGAGATTTCTCTGCTTGATGGCAAAGAGGTTGGCTATTGTTATGCTGGCTACTGTCATAATGTAGAGCATAAGCTGCCACTCGCTTGTCATAGGCGCAAATACCTTGGTGAGTATTACAAAGAGGGTATACACGGCTGCTCCCTTTGATATTACCGATAGATAGGCTGTTACAACGGTTGGTGCTCCCTGATAGCTGTCGGCTGTCCACAGGTGGAAGGGGACAAGTGAAATCTTGAAGCCGAGGCCTGCGAGGAACAGCACCATCGCGAAAATCTGCATTGCCGAGCCATTCAATCCGGCAACCATATCATCGAAATAGAGTGTTCCCGTTGTGCCGTAGAGGAATGATATACCATACAGCATAACTGCCGAGGCAAACATTGAACTGAGGATGTACTTTATACCGGCTTCGGCCGAGTGGTGACGATATTTGTCGAATGCCACAAGACAGGCGAGGGGAAGCGACGCAAGCTCCATACCAATGAAAAAGAGCAGGAAGTGACGCGCACTAATCATAAAGAACATTCCGACAAGGGTGCTCAGAAGAAGTATATAAAACTCTCCTTGTTTGTAGAAGGTGTTCGATGTGTGCTTAAGCCAACTGTGCGACTGCAACAGTACTATGGTGCTACCAAATGCAAGTATTGCCTTTACAAAAGCTATCATACTGTTGCTGTAGTACATTCCGCCAAAGAGTGTCTGCTCCTTGCCACAGCTTATGAGGCAAGTGAATATTGAAATGGGCATCAGCAGACACACGAGAGAGTGGAAGTAGTGTCGTGCGTGTCCTGTGGGCAGGATAAGGTCGAAGATGAATATGAGTACGAAAATTCCTAATAGGGAAATTTCGGGAAGCATCGAGAAGAATTCTAAGTAATTCATATCTTTTTAAGGAATAAGAAACTGTTTCAATTTCTGGTAAAATAAATTATTCTGATGGAAGTTCTGTAAAAACTTAACGATATAAATCTAAACAACTTCTTAGGTTTGTAATTATATCTCCAACACCATTGTCAATGAGGTCGCTAACCCAAAGAGGAGCAATACCAAGTCCTGCAACGCATATAATGAGGCATATTACGGTGAATCGCTCGTCCCAAGTTGCGTCGGTGAGACGCTTGTGTTCTTCATTTTGCGGCTCGCCATAGAGTATCTTGCCCACAACGCGCAGAATGTAAACGGCTGTAATAACAATACTTGTGCAGGCTATTATGGTTACTGTGCGGTGGAATGTGTCATCAACCATAAACGAGCCGACAAAGATTGTCATCTCGGCAATGAATCCGCTAAAGCCGGGCAATCCAAGGTTGGCGAGTCCGGCAATAACATATCCCACTGCAAGGAAGGGCATAATCTTCATAAGTCCCTGCATCTGGCGTATGTCGCGTGTGTGGGTGCGTCCGTAAATCATACCGATGAGGGCAAAGAACAGTGCTGTCATAAGACCGTGAGAGAGCATCTGCAGGATTGCGCCTGTGCAAGATGTCTGTGTCATCATAAGCAGGGCAAAGAGCACAAGACCGCAGTGGCTCACCGATGAGTAGGCATTGATGTACTTAAGGTCGGTCTGACTTATTGCGCTAAGAGCACCGTAAACAACGCTTATGGTGGTTAGGATTATGAATATCCAGGCAAGGTCGTTGGCTGCTTGTGGCATAAGATACATTGCAATGCGGAAACAGCCGTATCCTCCGAGCTTCATAAGCACTCCTGCGTGAAGCATAGAGACCGAGGTGGGGGCACTTGCGTGACCGTCGGGACTCCAGGTGTGGAAGGGGAACAGGGCACCCAGTACTCCAAAGCCTATGAATGTGAGGGGGAAGAAGATATACTGCATCTCAACGGGGATGCTCAACTCGGCAATCTCGTGTATGTTCATTGTGGTTGCACCGCTGCCGTAGTAGATACCTAAGATACCCATAAGCAGGAATGCCGAACCGCCCATAAGCATAAGTGTCAGCTTCATTGCCGAGTACTCCTTACGACCGCTGCCCCACACACCAATGAGCAGGTACATTGGGATAAGTGCTGTCTCGTAGAACATAAACATTGCAAAGAGGTCGGTGCTGATGAAGAAGCCATATACACCGAGCGAGAGCAGTACATACCAAAGGAAAAACTCCTTTGACTGTGGCTTGATGTTCCACGATGCGAATGTGCCGGTAAACACTATTATCGACGAAAGCAGTATCATCGCTACCGATACTCCGTCGGCACCAATGGAGTATTTGATATTCAGAGCGGGATACCAATTCCAGGAGTCGACATATAGCTGGGCTGCCTGCTCACCTGCGTTGCGCAGTGAGATAAAATCGATAGTGAGATATACCGACAGCGCCAAGAGCAGTGTCGAACCCACTACCATCACTGTACGTATCTGCTTTATTCCGTTGCATAGCCACAACGCTAAAAGCATTACCAGTGGAATAACTACGAATAGATTAAGGATATTCATTGTATTATATATTCTTGCGTGTATGTTATGCGAAATAGATGAGTATGAGTATTATAAACAGTGCACCGCTAAGGAACCACACACTGTAGCTCTGTACGTTGCCACTCTGCATCGGGCGTACAAAGTTGCCAAGTTTTTGTGTGATGGTTGCCATAAGGTCCATTGTGCCGTCGATAATGTGTCGGTCGAACCAGGCGATAGGGCGGCTTATGCAGTTGAAGATTATCTTCTTTGTGACAAAGAGCCACAACTCGTCCATATAGAAACGGTGGTAGGCTGCACTGATGAGGCCGCGCATACTCTTGTTGATGGCAACAGTGAGCTTGCTCTCGCCACTCTTATACATTACTGTTGCAAGGGCAATGCCGGCAACTGCCAACAGAACACTAACGGTGGCTACAGTGTAGTTAAGGTGTATAGAGTAGGCCTCGCCATTGCTGCTGATGAACTCGCCAAAGGGAATGAAACCCGAGAATACTGTTATTGTCGCCAATATAATAAGAGGAATGGTCATTGTGGCGGGTGCTTCGTGGGGCTTATGGGGCTCGTGAGCCTCTTTGCCTGCCGAGTAGGCTGCCAACTGCTCCTCGTAATGGCTCTTACCCCAGAATATGAGGTAATAGAGACGGAACATATAAAATGCTGTGAGTGCAGCAACGAAACTCATAAATATGCCCATCATAGTAGAGTAGTCGTAGCAGGCAACCAGAATCTCATCCTTGCTGAAGAATCCGCTGAAGGGGGGGATGCCGGCTATGGCAAGACAGGCTATGAGGAATGTGATGTGTGTTATGGGCATATATTTGCGCAGACCGCCCATCTTGCTCTTCTCGTTGCTGTGTACGGCGTGTATGATGGCTCCGGCACCCAAGAACAAGAGTCCCTTGAACATTGCGTGTGTAAACAGGTGGAACATAGATGCCATATAGCCGAGACCGCCCTCATGAGGATCGGCCGAGGTGCATACGCCAAGAGCAACCATCATAAATGCAATCTGTGATATTGTCGAGAATGCAAGCACGCGCTTGATGTCGGTCTGTACGCAGGCTACTATGGCTGCATAAAGGGCGGTGAAGGCTCCAACGTATGCTACAATATGAAGTGCTTGGGGTGCAAACTCGGTGAATATGGGGAACATTCGCGCTACAAGGTAGACACCGGCTACAACCATTGTGGCTGCGTGTATAAGTGCCGATACGGGGGTAGGACCCTCCATTGCATCGGGCAACCAGATGTGTAGTGGGAACATTGCACTCTTACCTGCACCACCAATGAACATCAGGCTCAGGGCAATGGGGATAATGCCGCCTGCTGCTATGAGCACTGTCTCGGAAGGTGTGAATGAGAATGTTTCGGCATAATATCCGTATAACAATATTCCAATAAGGAAGAAGAGGTCGGCAAAGCGGGTCACAATAAATGCCTTCTTCGATGCAGCAATAGCTGCGGGCTTTGTGTAGTAGAAACCAATGAGCAGGTAAGAAGAGACTCCCACAAGCTCCCAGAATACGTACATCTGGAAAATGTTGGTTGCTACAACAAGACCAAGCATAGAGAATGTAAACAGCGAGAGGTAGGCGTAATAGCGCTGGAAGCCGCGCTCGCCCTTCATATATCCAAGTGAATATATGTGTACCATAAGGCTTACTGTCGATATTACTATGAGCATCATCACCGAGATTGGGTCGAGCTGTATGCCCATATCAATGCTCAATGTCTCGCCCAAAGGTAACCATTTGAAGTTATAAGGGGTGAGTGTGGCAAAGAGGCCCGAAGCATCGCGACCCGCACCAAAATAGATGGCTGCCGTGGTGTATGACAATACTGCAACGGCACCAAGCGAAAGGGTACCGATGATTCCTGCCGTTTTATGCGGCATCTTCATTCCTGCAAGTCCCAATATAAGGAAACTAAGCAGCGGTAAGGCTAATATAAGTATTGTATAGTCCATAGAGTTATCAATGTTTAAGTTCCTTCATATTCTTTATATGTATTGACTTGACGTTGCGGAATACATTGATGATAATGGCTATGGCAACGGCAGTCTCGGCAGCGGCCACACCAATTCCGAACATTGTGAAAAAGAATCCCTCTAAGTGCTCGGGACGACAGTAGGCATTGAAGACTGCAAAGTTAATATCTACTGCGTTAAGCATAAGCTCGGTGCTTATGAGCAACGATATAAGATTGCGTCTTGTGAAGAAACCGAATACTCCTATGAAAAAAAGTACTGCGGCAAGTGCAAGGTAGAAATGTGCTGGTACTATCATAACTCTTATTTTTTTCGTGCAATCATAATGGCTCCTACCATACAGGCAAGCAGCAGTATACTAAGTACCTCGAATGTGAGGACATAATTGTGTTTCGCGGTGCCCATAAGTGCTGTACCAACCACCTTCATAGATACTCCGTGGGTGGTGAACTTATCGGCAAAGAAATTGGTGGTATTAATAAGGTATAATGCCATTGCCATTCCCGATAGCGAGGCAAGCAGACCTGCGAAATAACGTCTTTTAGAGGTGTGGGTAACGTCAATGGTTCCCTTTCCAATGAGCAGGGCTGCAAAGATAAAGAGTACCACAATACCACCTGCATAAACAATAATCTGTACTGCACCCAGAAAGGTGTAGTGTACCATAAAATAGAGTCCTGCTGTGCCAAAGAGGACAAATAGCAGATAGGTAACTGCGCGCATCATTCGGCTTGTTGTTACGGCTGCAAAGGCTGCGGCTATCATAAACAGGGCAAGTCCCGAGAATATCAATAGGTTGGTCGAAAGTTCCATATCTCTTTTTTATTTGTTTAGCTTTATTACGAGTTTGCTGCGGTCGAATACAGCGTTCTCAAATTCGTTGTTAAAGGCAATAGCATCCTTGGGACATACGTTCACACACAGCTGGCAGAACATACAGCATCCGAGGTCGTAGGTGTACTCTTCGAGTACTTTCTTGCTCTTTCCTGTCTCGGGGTCGGTAACCATTTTTGTCTTTATGGTAATTGTTCCGTTGGGACAGTTGTTGGCACACAGTCCGCAGGCGATGCATTTGTTGTTGCCGTTCTCGTCAAGAGGCATATAAAGACGTGCGCGATGACGGTCCGAGATTTTCTGTGTCTTACGATTCTCGGGGTATTGCTCTGTTACTTTGGGGGTGAAAAACTCCTTAAGTGTGGTCTTTAGTCCCGTTGCCAATGATGACACCGAGAAGAGTATCTTGCCTATATATGTATTTACCTGTTTCATTTTCTTCATATAAATTTAAAAACTCTTAGAATGTCCATCCCATTACAACGCATAGTGTCATAATAAGCAGGTTTACAAGACCTATGGGGATAAGATACTTCCACTCGAGTGATACAACGTGGTCGATACGCATACGGGGAAATGTCCAACGTACCCACATAAGCAACCATATTACAAAGAATGTCTTGCCAAGGAACCATACAATGCCGGGGATGTAGTCCATAATATTGTTGAAAGCATCGAAGCCTGCAATGTGGAAAGGTGCCCAACCACCGAGGAACAGGGTGCTGGCTATACCTGCAACAATAAAGAGGTTCATAAACTCGGCAACGTAGAAGAATCCGAAGTGCATACCCGAATACTCGGTATGGAATCCGGCTGTCAACTCCGACTCGGCCTCGGGAAGGTCGAAGGGGGCGCGGTTGGTCTCGGCATTTCCGGCTATCAGATAGATGATAAATGCGATGAATGCGGGAATGTGTCCTCGGAAGATGAACCAGCCATCGCGTTGCATATTAACAAGTTCGCTAATCTGCATTGTTCCGCTAAGTACTACAATGACAAGGATACAAAGACCGATAGAGAGCTCGTAGCTAATCATCTGTGCACCACTGCGGACGGCACCAATCATCGAGTATTTGTTGTTACTGCTCCATCCTGCAAGCAGAATACCAAGCACGCCAAACGATGAGGCTGCCATAATGAAGAATACTCCGATATTAAAATCGAGTACTTGCAGACCTGATGCAAAAGGCAGACAACAGAATGTGAGCACCGAACTCATTACCACAAGATAGGGTGCAAGATTATACAGAACCTTGTCCGAACGGTCGATGCTTATAATCTCCTTAATGAGCATCTTGAATACGTCGGCAAAAACCTGCAACAGTCCCCAATAGCCTACGCGCATAGGACCAAGGCGGCATTGGAAGGCTGCACACACCTTACGCTCCATAAATATCATCACTATTGCGAACATTACGTATGCCAGCACTGCGCACAGGGCAACAAGTATGCACTCTACGATAAGTGCGCCCTGGTCGGGGAGCACCGAGTGCAGAAACTGGTCTATTGCTGTTGTTATATCGCTGAAACTAAACATATTTCTATCTGTTTTTATCGGTCAATATCGGGTATAACGTAGTCGAGTGTCGCTCCAATGGCAATGAGGTCGGCTACTTTGGCTCCTTTCAGAATCTTGTGCATTGCTGCAACAAGCGGCAGGCCCATAGGACGGAACTTTATGCGGTAGGGTGACTTGTCGCCTCGGCTCTCGATGAACACGCCAAACTCGCCACGTGAACCCTCGACTGCTGCGCTGAACTGTCCCTCGGGAAGGCGTATGATGGGCTTTGTCTTAACCTTGTAATCGCCCTCGGGGATATTGTCGATAAGCTGCTCTATGATGTGTATCGACTCAAGAATCTCATCTATACGCAATAGGAAACGGTCGTAGCAATCGCCATTCTTGTATATAATCTCTTTAAAATCGACCTTGTCGTAGAGGGCATACGGATGGCGCTTGCGAACGTCGCAGGCCCAGCCCGAGGCGCGTCCGGTACCACCGGTACAACCGTATGAGATAGCGTCTTCCAATGACAGGTGACCTACACCAATCATTCTCTTGCGGGTGATTACATTATTGGTGAATACATCGTTGTACTCCTGAATCTTGCTCTTTTGGTATTGGCAGTACTCCTTAACCTTTTGTGCAAATCCGGGGGTAATATCGGCTTGTACACCACCGATGGTGTTGTAGTTCTGTATGAGGCGTCCACCTGTTACCTCTTCGAAAATATCAAGAACCTTTTCGCGGTCGCGGAATCCGTAGATGAATGTGGTTATTGCGCCAAGGTCCATTGCAGCACATGAGAGGAACAGCAGGTGCGAGTCTATTCTCTGCAACTCGTCCATAATGGTGCGTATGTATTGTGTGCGTTCGGTTACCTCAAGACCCATAGCCTTCTCGATGCACATACACAGTGCGTGGCGGTTCTGATGTGCGCTAAGGTAGTCGAGACGGTCGGTGAGTGCCAGAATCTGGGGGTAGGTGAGCTTTTCGCTCATTTTCTCGATGCCTCGGTGAATATATCCGCAATGAATGTCAATCTTGCGTATCTCCTCGCCGTCGAGTGCCAAGCGGAAACGGAGCACACCGTGTGTGGCGGGGTGCTGGGGGCCAATATTAATGATGTACTGGTCGCCGTGAATTATATTTGTCTCTTTGTCGATGATTGCCATTTCGGCATCCTCGGCAATTTCGTATGGACGCTGAACATCCTCGGTAACCTCGCTCTCAAGACGAATTGGGTTAAGGGCTTCGCTCTCGTCGTAATCTTTACGCAGCGGGTGTCCCACCCAGTCGTTTCTCAAGAAGAGACGGCGCAAGTCGGGGTGTCCTGTGAATTCTATTCCAAAAAAGTCGTATACCTCGCGCTCGTAAAGCTCGGCAACTTTCCAAATGTCGCACACTGTGGGTATCTGAGGATTCTCGCGGCTGCTGCAACGTACAGCAAACTGCTTGTTCTCCTTTGTGCTGCTGTTTTCGAGCGAATAGATTACTCCAAGACCCTCTTCGCCCCAATCGATACCGATGAGGTCGCGCAGAAAGTCCATACCCTTGGAGCGCAGTTCTTTCATCTGCTGACGCAGCTCTTTTATATCAATGAATACAGGGGTCATTTTTCTTCTTTATTATCGGTTGTGGAAATGGGTACGTTGGTTACTATGATAGGCTCTTTGGGCATCTCGTCGCGGCTGTATTTGCGGTTTTTGCCACCAAAGAAATTCTCTACCTGCACCTTGCGCTGTAGCTGCATCATTCCGTAGAGCATAGCCTCGGGGCGCGGAGGGCATCCGGGGATATATACGTCGACCGGCAGTATCTTGTCTACTCCGTTGAGTACGTGGTACGAACCTTTGAAAGGACCGCCGCTGATGGCACAACCACCTACTGCAACCACATATTTTGGCTCGGCCATCTGGTCGTAGAGACGCTTGAGCACAGGTGCCATTTTATGTGTAATTGTTCCGGCAACCATAATAAGGTCGGCTTGACGGGGAGAGTTACGTGTAACCTCGAAACCGAAGCGGGCAAAGTCGTAACGGGCTGCTCCAACTGCCATAAACTCAATTC